>NZ_BAAJYT010000028.1:0-32517 GCF_057541515.1 Acidovorax sp. KNOB132 | reverse complement strand
GACGCCGTGGCCCCCGCCGGCGATGGACGCCTTCCTGGCGCTGTGCCGGCGCCGCGTGGCCGGCGAACCGGTGGCCTACCTGACGGGCCGCAAGGCGTTCTACGGCCTGGCGCTGCAGGTCGATGCCCGCGTGCTGGACCCGCGACCGGACACCGAAACCCTGGTGGACTGGGCGCTGCAGGTGCTCCAGCCCATCGCCGCCCCGCGCGTGGCCGACCTGGGCACCGGCAGCGGCGCCATCGCCCTTGCCTTGCAGCACCAGCGGCCCGACGCGCAGGTGCTGGCGGTCGATGCCAGCGCCCAGGCCTTGCAGGTCGCCCTGGCCAATGCCGAGCGGCTGGGCCTGCCGGTGCGCTTCGCCGAAGGCGACTGGCTCGCGGGCCTGAGCGGCAGCGCGGAATTCGATGCCATCGTCTCCAACCCTCCCTACATCGCGGCGGACGACCCGCACCTGGCGGCCCTCGTCCATGAGCCCCTGAACGCACTGGCCAGCGGCGCGGACGGCCTGGACGACATCCGCACCATTTCGGTGCAGGCGCCGGCCCATCTGGTGCCCGGCGGCTGGCTGCTGCTGGAGCACGGCTGGGACCAGGCCGAGGCCGTGCAGGCGCTGCTGCGCCAGGCCGGCTTCACCGAGGTGCAAAGCCGCACCGATCTGGCCGGGCATGCGCGCTGCACCGGCGGCCGCCGCCCGCCCGCACCGTGATGCGATCCATCCCCTGGCCGCCGGCACTGGAAAGCGCCCGCGGCGCCCCCATGTGGAGCCTGCGCACCACCGCCAGGGCATGCCGCGGATCACCGCGGCGCCCACCGGCCTTCGCCGACAGTGAAATAATCACGCCTTGCCGCCGATCCACGGCCACTTTCAGGAGCAACCCATGAGCGACACCCAGCAACGCATCGACGCCCTCGTCAAATCCAACGACATCCTGCTGTTCATGAAGGGCAGCGCGAGTTTTCCGATGTGCGGCTTCTCGGGCCGCGCGATCCAGCTCCTGAAGGCCTGCGGCGTGGACCCCAAGAGCGTGGCCACGGTGAACGTGCTGGACGACCCGGAGATCCGCCAGGGCATCAAGGAATACAGCAGCTGGCCCACCATCCCGCAGCTCTACGTGAAGGGCGAATTCATCGGCGGCTCGGACATCATGATGGAGATGTACGAGTCGGGCGAGCTCAAGCAGGTGCTGGGCACGCAGGGCGAGTGACGCCGGCAGCCCCGGCGGCTGCATTGACCGAAGGCCGCCCCCGGGCGGCCTTTTGCATGGGAACAACAGGGGCGGGTTGACGGGGTTTTTCCGCCGTTGAGACCGGGCATGTTGTGTGCTTGAATGGGTGCGTGACTTCCTCACACAGGAGCGCGCCATGACGACACAAAGCCTTGTTCCGCAAACGCCGGCCCTGAGCCTGCCGGTGGCCCAGTTGCGCAACGTGTTCCACCCCTGCGACGTCGAGCGCAAGCTCACGCGGCTGCAGGACGGCGGCAGCCAGCGCGAATACGAAAATCTGCGCGCGGTGTATGAACGCATGCTGGAACGCGGGCCCGAACGCTTCCAGGTCAAGCCTTCCGGCGTGCCGGACATGGCCCATCTCTATGACCAGTTGCCCAACTTCACCGACGTCCTCGACGATGTGAAGCGCCACGTGGCCCTGGCGCAAGACAGCCGCGACGGGCTCGAAGTCACGCCCATGCTGCTGCTGGGCCCGCCCGGTATCGGCAAGACCCACTTCGCGCGGCACCTGGCCGAGCTGCTCGGCACCGGCATGAACCTCGTGCCCATGAGTTCGATGACCGCCGGCTGGCTGCTGTCGGGCTCGTCCTCGCAGTGGAAGGGCGCGCGGCCCGGCAAGGTGTTCGAGGCGCTGGTGGAAGGCGAATACGCCAACCCCGTCATCGTCGTGGACGAGATCGACAAGGCCGCGAGCGACGCGCAGTACGACCCGCTGGGCGCGCTGTATGGCCTGCTGGAGCACGACACGGCGCAGAGCTTCACAGACGAGTTCGCCGAGGTCGCCATCGACGCGAGCCAGGTCATCTGGATCACCACCGCCAACGACGAGCGCGGCATCCCTGACCCCATCCTCAACCGCATGAACGTGTTCGAGGTGCAGGCGCCCACGCCGGAGCAGGCCCGCGCCATTGCGCGCAACCTCTACCAGGGCATCCGCAACGGCCACGACTGGGGCCGCATGCTCGACCCCGAGCCGCAGTCCGACGTGCTGGACGTGCTCGCGCAGATGCCCCCGCGCGAAATGCGCCGCGCCCTGATGACGGGCTTCGGCAACGCGCGCCTGCAGCACCGCAGCGCGGTCGAAGTGGGCGACCTGCCGCGCAGCGCAGGCGGCAAATCGCGCATCGGCTTCCTGCAGTGAAGTAGCCCCCGCCGCCCTCGCCGCCCGCTCGCATCCGCTGCGTGCGGGCGCGCGAAGGCGCGCGGCAGGGCGGCTACACTCGGCACGCTGGCGCACAGCACGATCATGGCGGCGCCTGCCGTCCCATGACCCTGTCCCAAAGTCTCTTTGTTATCGGCCTCCTCATCGTGGCCAGCGCGTTCTTCTCCATCGCGGAAATCTCCCTGGCGGCTTCGCGCCGCCTGCGCCTGCGCCAGATGGCCGACGAAGGCGACACCCGCGCCGACCGCGTCATGCGCATGCAGGAGCAGCCCGGCGACTATTTCACCGTGGTGCAGGTGGGCCAGAACGCCGTCGCCATCCTGGGCGGCATCGTGGGCGAAGGCGCGCTCAGCCCCCATTTCACCGAACTGTTCGCCTACTGGCTGAGCAACGCACGCGCGGAGACCGCGGGCTTCCTGGCGTCGTTCACCATCATCACCTCGCTGTTCATCCTGCTGGCCGACCTGTTCCCCAAGCGGCTGGGCATGGCCAATCCCGAACGCCTGGCGCTGCGCGTGTCGGCGCCGATGAAGCTGCTGATGACCGTGCTGCGGCCCGTGGTCTGGCTCTACAGCCGCAGCGCGGACCTGCTGTTCCGCATGCTGGGGCTGTCGTCGCTGCGGGACGACCGGGTCACCTCCGACGACATCCTGGCCATGATGGAGGCCGGTGCCCGCGCTGGCGTGCTGGCCGCGCGGGAGCAGCAGGTGATCGAGAACGTGTTCGAGCTGGACACGCGCACTGTCGGCAGCGCCATGTCGCAGCGCGACCGCATCGCGTACTTCCTGCGCGACGATCCCGATACCGTGATCCGAGCGCGCATCGCGGAAGAGCCCTTCTCGACCTATCCCGTGTGCGACGGCGACATCGACCACGTGGTCGGCTATGTGGACGCCAAGGACCTCTTCCAGCGCGTGCTGAACAACCAGCCCATCTCGCTGGCCGACGAGGGCCTGGTGCGCAAGGTGCTCATCGTGCCGGACCGGCTGTCCCTGTCCGAAGTGCTGGAGCAGTTTCGCCAGGTGCACGAAGACTTTGCGGTCATCGTGAACGAATACAGCCTGGTGGTGGGTGTCGTCACCCTGAATGACGTGATGAGCACCGTGATGGGCGACCTCGTCATGGGCCCGGCCGACGAGGAGCAGATCGTGCGCCGCGACGAGAACTCCTGGCTCATCGACGGCGTTACCCCGGTCGAAGACGTGCTGCGCGCACTGAACCTGGACGAACTGCCCCACGCCGAAGAGTACGAAACGCTGGCCGGCTTCCTCATGGTGATGCTGCGCCGCGTGCCCCGGCGCACCGACAGCGTGAACTGGGGCGGCTACAAGTTCGAGGTGCTGGACGTGGACAGCTACCGCATCGACCAGATCATGGTGTCGCGGCTGCAGGATGCGAACGGCGTGCCCATCGCCGCGGCCAGCGCCATCTGAGGGCGGCGGCACCCAGGAGGCCCGACCGGGCGGCTATCCACCGGCCGGTGCGAGGCCCTCGGCTGCGGTGGTGATGCGGTCCTGGAACACCCAGTTGCGCTGCGCAGCGAACACCGCGTCGGGGTACTGCGGCCGGCCGCGGCTGCCGTTGTAGCGGCCCAGCGTCATGAACAGATCGCCACGCTCCCGGTCCAGGTAGTGGCGCAGGATCACGCAACCGAAGCGCAGGTTGGTCTGCATATGAAAAAGCTTGCCCGGATCGCCGTCGCCGATCACCCGCGTCCAGAAAGGCATCACCTGCATGTAGCCCCGCGCGCCCACGCTGGACACGGCGAACTTGCGAAACGCGCTTTCGACCTGCACCAGGCCGAGCACCAGCGACACGTCGAGCCCTGCCCGCTTGGACTCGTACCAGACGGTCTGCAGGAAATCCCGGCGCACCTCCCAATCCGGCTTGCGGCGGCGCAGCCGGTCGCTCATGGTTCCCAGCCAGCGCAGGTAGTGCAGCCGCGCTTCCGTCGTGCCGAACTGGGGCTCGGGCGGCGCCTGATTGAGCACTGCGGAACTCAAGGCAGTGCGCACGGAGTCGATCAGGGGTTCTTCCAGTTGCCCCCCGGCATGGGCGGCCTGGGGGGTCGCCAGCCAGGCCGCCGGCCCGGCGGACAAGGACACCAGACAGGCCCGGCGCGAAACCGCCCCGGCCTCGCCTTTCATCGCGCTCATGGTGTCAGCCGGCCCTTGACGTGCGCCAGGATATCGGCCGTGGCGACCTTGGTCGCGGCGGTATCGCGGCGGTGCTGGTATTCGAGCTGGCCTTCCTTGAGCCCACGGTCGGAGATCACCACGCGGTGCGGCACGCCGATCAGCTCCCAGTCGGCGAACATCGCGCCCGGGCGCTCGCCGCGGTCATCCAGCAGCACGTCGATGCCGGCCGCCAGCAGATCACCGTAGAGCTGTTCGGCCGCGGCCTTGACCTCCGCGCTGCGGTCCATGCCGATCGGGCACACCACCACCGTGAAGGGGGCGATGGCATCGGGCCAGATGATGCCGCGGTCGTCGTGGTTCTGTTCGATGGCGGCGGCCGGCAGGCGGGTGATGCCGATGCCGTAGCAACCCATCTCGAAAAATGCGGGCTTGCCATCCTCACCCAGGAAGGTGGCGTTCATGGCTTTGCTGTACTTGGTCCCGAGGTAGAACACATGGCCGACTTCGATACCGCGCTCGATGGCGAGTTCACCCTGGCCGTCCGGCGAGCGGTCGCCCGCCACGACGTTGCGCAGGTCGGCCACCACCTCGGGCTCCGGCAGATCGCGACCCCAGTTCACGCCCGTCATGTGGAAGTCGATCGCGTTGGCGCCGCAGATCCAGTCGGCCATCACGGCCACTTCGCGGTCCACCACCAGCTTCACCGGCTTTTGCAACTGCAGCGGGCCCAGGTAGCCCGGCTTGCAGCCGAAGTGGTCTTCGATCTCGCCCACGGTGGCAAAACGGAAACCCGCCAGGTCCGGCACCTTGGACACCTTGATCTCGTTCATGTCGTGGTCACCGCGCAGCAGCAGCAGCCAGACCTGCGTCTTGACGATCTCGCCGGCCTCGTTGGTCTCGTCGGTGGCGAGCACCAGGGACTTCACGGTGGTCTGCAACGCCACGCCCAGCAGTTGCGCCACATCCGCGCAGGTGCTCTTGCCCGGCGTGGGCGTCCTGGCCAGGGCATGGGCTGCCGCAGGACGCGGGCCTGCCGGGGCCAGCGCCTCGGCCTTTTCCATGTTTGCGGCGTAGTCGCTCTGGGGGCAGTAGACGATCGCGTCCTCGCCCGTGGCAGCAATCACCTGGAATTCCTCGCTCAGGTCGCCGCCGATCGCGCCGCTGTCCGCGGCCACGGCCCGGTAGGTCAGGCCGAAGCGGTCGAAAATGCGGCGGTAGGCCTGGGCCATCACCTGATAGCTGGCCTTGGCGGCCTCCTGGTCGCGGTCGAAGGAGTAGGCGTCCTTCATGATGAACTCGCGGCCCCGCATCAGCCCGAAACGCGGGCGACGCTCGTCGCGGAACTTGGTCTGGATCTGGTACAGGTTCTTGGGCAGTTGCTTGTAGCTGCGCAGTTCCTGGCGGGCGATGTCAGTGACCACTTCTTCGCTCGTGGGCTGGATCACGAAATCGCGCCCGTGCCGGTCCTGGATGCGCAGCAGTTCCGGGCCCATCTTGTCGAAGCGGCCGGTCTCCTGCCAGAACTCCGCCGGCTGCACCACGGGCATGGCGACCTCGACGGCGCCGGCCCGGTTCATTTCTTCCCGCACGATGGCCTCCACCTTGCGGATGACGCGCAGTCCCATGGGCATGTAGTTGTAGATGCCCGCCCCCAGCTTCTTGATGAGGCCCGCCCGCGTCATGAGCTTGTGGCTGACCACTTCCGCATCGGCCGGGGCTTCCTTGAGGGTGGAGACGAAGAATTGGGACGCTTTCATTGGGGGGATTTCATGCAATTGCGCCCGGTCTGCTTGCTGCGCACAAGGCGCCGTGCATAATGGTCACAGTTTAAAAAATTGGGGTTAGATTATGCTTGACCGGGACGGCTTTCGGCCGAACGTCGGCATCATCCTGCTCAACCAGAAAAACCAGGTGTTCTGGGGCAAGCGGATCCGCACCCACAGCTGGCAGTTCCCGCAGGGCGGCATCGACAGGGGGGAAACTCCCGAACAGGCAATGTACCGCGAACTGCACGAAGAAGTGGGATTGCAGCCGGGCCATGTGCGCGTGGTTGCCCGCACCAGGGACTGGTTGCGCTATGAGGTGCCTGACCGGTACATCCGCCGCGATGCGCGCGGACACTACAAGGGCCAGAAGCAAATCTGGTATCTGCTGCAGTTGCTGGGCCATGACTGGGACCTGAATCTGCGCGCCACCAACCACCCCGAGTTCGACGCCTGGCGTTGGAACGATTACTGGGTGCCGCTCGATGTGGTGGTGGAGTTCAAGCGCGGCGTGTATGAAATGGCGCTGACCGAGTTGGCGCGCTTTCTGCCGCGCCACGAGCAACGCAATCGCTATCTGCGCAGCGGCATGCGCTCCCGTGAAGGCGAAGGCTTGCCCAGCGGCATGCCCATGCACCGGGCAGGCTCCCTGCTGGTCAGTCCTGGCATGGAAATGCCCCCGGGGGCCAGCTTCGACCCCGACCCCCAAAAGAGCAAAGCCACCTCGCCCCCTTCGGAACAGGGCGCGGGCATTCCACTGTCGCCTTCGCAGTTCCTGCCTAAATTGGTTTGACGCGCCGCTGCCTTTGCCGCAAGGAAAAGGCAGCCCGCAAGCCCATGCCTTTGAGTCAGGCGTTTGCCAGCACCATGTTGTCGCGGTGCACCATTTCCGGCTCGGCGACATACCCCAAGAGCCGTTCGAATTCCGCCGACGGCTTGCGGCACAGCAGACGGGCCTCCGCACTGGCGTAGTTGGCAAGCCCCCGGGCCACTTCCACACCGGCTTCGTCACGCACGGCGATGACGTCACCACGAGAAAAATCCCCCTCCACGGCGGTCATACCAATCGGCAGAAGGCTTTTTCCCTCGGTTCGCAGCTTGACCGCCGCCCCCATGTCCACGGTCACGGCGCCACGGAGCTGCAAATGATCCGCCATCCACTGCTTACGTGCCTGCTTTTTCTGCGTTTGCGCGACCAGCAACGTTCCGATGGCTTCGCCCCGGGTCAGGCGCACGAGCACATCGGTCTCACGGCCCCAAGCGATCACAGTGGAGGCACCTGAGCCCGCGGCCCGCTTGGCGGCAATGATCTTCGTGATCATGCCGCCCCGGCCGATGCTGGAGCCCACGCCCCCCGCCATCGCCTCCAGGGCGAGATCGCCCGCCTGGGCTTCGTGCACGAACTGTGCGTCCGGATTGCGCCTTGGATCTGCCGTGTAAAGCCCTTTTTGATCCGTCAGGATGATCAAGGCATCAGCCTCCACCAGATTGGCCACCAACGCACCGAGCGTATCGTTGTCGCCGAACTTGATCTCATCCGTGACCACGGTATCGTTCTCGTTGATCACAGGCACCACCCCCAGGCGCAGCAGGGTGAGCAGCGTGGACCGGGCATTCAAATATCGCTCCCGATCCGCCAGATCGGCATGCGTGAGAAGCACTTGCGCGCTGCCCAGCCCTTGCTCCCTCAACTTGGTCTCGTACATTTGCGCCAGCCCCATCTGGCCCACTGCCGCAGCCGCCTGGAGTTCATGGATCTCATGCGGACGCGTCGCCCAACCCAGGCGCTTCATGCCCTCCGCAATCGCGCCGCTGGACACCATGACCACCTCGCGCCGCCCACCCGATTCACCGCGCGCCAGCGCCGCCAGTTGGCGACTCCATTCACCGATGGCAGCCTCATCCAGGCCACGGCCCTCGTTGGTCACGAGACTCGACCCTACTTTGACGACAATGCGGCGCGCGTCGCGCAATATGCTGGAAACCATATGGACAGTATTGGCGTCAGCGCTGGATGGACAAGCGATGAACGCTATTGAATAAGTAGCAGGAGTAGCGAAGCAGAAGGATCACTCGGGTCGATCGCCCACGAAACGTGGATCCACCTCTTCCGGCGTCTGTTCGGCCTTTTGCTGAACCTGCACATGCCGGTAAATGGCATGGATCAATGGCTCGCAACCCTCGCGCGTCAAAGCCGAAATCTCGAAAACGGGGCCCTTCCACTTGAACCGTTTTACGAAATCCCGAACGCGCGCTTCACGCTCTTCCTTGGGAACCATGTCCAGCTTGTTGAGCACCAGCCAGCGCGGCTTGTCATAGAGACCCGCGTCGTACTTCTTGAGCTCGCCCACGATGGCCTTGGCTTGCGCGACAGGATCGACAGCGTCATCGAAAGGCGCCAGATCGATCACGTGCAACAGCAAACGCGTGCGCTGGAGGTGGCGCAAGAACTGATGCCCCAGCCCCGCCCCTTCGGAAGCACCTTCGATCAACCCAGGAATGTCGGCGACGACGAAGCTCTGCTCCGGCCCCACCCGAACCACGCCCAGATTGGGGTGCAGCGTCGTGAAGGGGTAGTCGGCGATCTTGGGCCGCGCATTGGAAATGGCAGCGATCAAGGTGGATTTGCCGGCGTTGGGCATGCCCAGCAGGCCGACATCGGCAAGCACCTTCAACTCCAGCTTGAGATTTTTCTTCTCGCCAGGCCATCCTGGTGTTTTCTGGCGCGGCGCGCGGTTGATGGCGCTTTTGAACCGCATGTTGCCAAAGCCGCCGTCGCCGCCCTTGGCGATGGTGACCACCTCGCCCGGCACCAACAGTTCATACAGCACTTCGCCCGTCTCGGCATCGGTGATGATGGTGCCTACCGGCATCTTCAACGTGATGTCATCGCCAGCGGCACCGAACATGTCGGAGCCCATGCCGTGCTCGCCGCGCTTGGCCTCGTGGCGGCGGGAATAGCGGAAATCCACCAGCGTATTCAGATTCGGATCAGCCACGGCAAAGACATGCCCGCCCCGGCCGCCGTCGCCCCCATTGGGACCGCCGAACTCCTTGTACTTTTCGTGCCGGAACGACACACAACCATTGCCGCCGTCGCCGGCAGCAATGTCGATAAAGGCTTCGTCGACGAACTTCATGGGGATCCAGTTTACAAAACAGGGTTCGGAAGGCGACGCCGTGCCGATTTATCCGGCAGCCCACACTTCCAAAACGACAAAGCCCCGACAGGTCGGGGCTTCGAAAGCATCAAGTGGCAGGCGTCAGGCCGGCGTCACATTGACGGTGTGCTTGGACAGTGCGCCCTTGGTGCCGAAGGACACGTGGCCATCAACCAGTGCGAACAGCGTGTGGTCCTTGCCCACACCGACGTTCGTGCCGGGGTGGAAACGCGTACCGCGCTGGCGAACGATGATCGAGCCCGCGCTGATCAATTCGCCGCCGAAAGCCTTCACACCGAGCATCTTGGGCTTGGAATCGCGCCCGTTTCGCGTAGAGCCGCCGCCTTTTTTTCTGTGCCATGACATCAGCTCCTTTTAACCGGCGATCGCACCGATTTGCAGTTCGGTGAACTGCTGGCGATGGCCTTGGCGTTTCTGATAGTGCTTGCGACGGCGCATCTTGAAGATGTGCACTTTGTCGTGCTTGCCGTGCGCCACGACGGTTGCCGTGACGGTTGCGCCGGACACCAGGGGCGTGCCAACCTTGATTTCAGCGCCGTTTCCGACGGCCAGAACCTGGTCGATCACAATTTCCTGGCCTACGTCCGCAGCAATCTGTTCTACTTTAATTTTTTCGCCGGAAGCAACGCGATACTGCTTGCCGCCGGTTTTTATGACCGCGTACATGTGAACCTCTTTGAATGGAGTTCTGCGGACGAATTTCCGCAGAGCCGGCGAATATAGCACGAGGCAAATTTTTTAGCCAGCCAACAGCATCCGACCAGGCGGCAACCGGAAAAGTCGTCTTTTGCGGTGGGCAAGCCAGGAGCGCCCGAGTCGGTACGAAGCGATTCCTATAATCCATTTTTCGTCGCTGCACACGCTCATCTTGTCCACCACCACCTCCAGCACCTCAGCAACCCTCGCCTTGATCGCCGACGACATGCACGAGGTGGACAAAGTCATTGCCGCCCGGCTGAATTCGTCAGTCTCTCTTGTGGGAGACATTGCCCGCTACATCATTTCCGCAGGTGGCAAGCGCCTGCGTCCAGCCTTGCTTTTGCTGATGTGCGGCGCGCTCGGCTACAAAGGACTTCAGCGTTTCAATCTGGCCGCGGTGGTGGAGTTCATCCATACCGCGACCTTGCTGCATGACGATGTGGTGGATGAATCCACCCTGCGGCGAGGGCGCCCGACTGCCAATGAGAACTTCGGCAATCCGGCAAGCGTGCTGGTCGGTGATTTTCTGCACTCGCGCGCTTTCCAGATGATGGTTGATGCAGATGACATGCGCGTGATGCAGATTCTTTCAGAGGCCACCAATGTCATTGCCGAAGGGGAAGTGCAGCAGCTCATGAACACCCATGACGCATCGCTGGACGAGCAAGGCTATCTGGAGGTCATCCGCTCGAAGACGGCCAAACTCTTCGAAGCAAGCGCCCGGCTGGCAGCCATTCTTGCTTGCAGCTCTCCTGATCTGGAGAAAGCTTGCGCAGATTACGGTCAAGCGCTCGGAACCGCATTCCAGGTCATTGACGATGTGCTCGACTACGACGGCGACTCTTCGGAGATGGGTAAAAACCTGGGAGATGATCTTCGAGAAGGCAAAGTCACTCTGCCTTTGATCATTGCCATGCAGCGCGGCACCCAGGAGCAGCGGCGCCTGATAGAAAACGCCATACAGACGGGCGCGGTGGAAGAACTTCCAGCCATCGTGCAAATTGTGAAAAGCACCGGGGCCCTGGAAGCAACCCGACTTGCCGCTGCGGCCCAAGCACAGCAGGCAATCGATGCTGCGAGGCAATTGCCCTCCAATCGCTACACGGAAGGTTTGCTAGAATTGGCCTCGCAATTGCTGGAGCGGCGTCTGTAATTGCCTTGAAAACAACACATCGGGGTGTAGCTTAGCCTGGTAGAGCGCTACGTTCGGGACGTAGAGGCCGGAGGTTCGAATCCTCTCACCCCGACCACGTTGTTACACCTTCGTGGTTTCGCCGCACTCTATCCCGTTGATCCCATGGCCCGAACATCCGCACGATGTTAGGATGGTTTCCTTTCCATCCACATTGATTCTGCTGGTTACATGGCCGTTGATACCGCACCCAAAGAAGGCGCCGCAATTGCCCTGCCAGGTCTAGGCCGGGCATTGATGTCAGCCGGCAAGCTGAGTCAAAAATCAGCCGAAGATATCTTTCGCAAGTCACAGGTTGGCAAAACAAGCTTCATTGCCGAGTTGACCGGGTCGGGGGCTGTTTCCTCTGCCGATCTGGCGCACACGGTTTCTGCCGTATTCGGTGCGCCCTTGCTGGATCTGGAAGCCATCGATCCCCTTCGGATTCCCAAAGATCTTCTGGATCCGAAGATCTGCCTCGCCTATCGCGTTGTGGCACTGAGCAAGCGCAACAACCGGCTGATCGTGGCCACCGCAGACCCCACCGACCAGGAGGCAGCGGAAAAGATCAAATTCACCACCCAGATGGGGGTGGACTGGATCATTGCGGAATACGACAAGCTCATCAAGCTGATCGAGGCCAATACCAAGTCGGTCAGCGAGTCGATGGAAAGCCTGTCGGGCGGGGGAGATTTCGAGTTCGACGATGTCAAGGTCGAAGAAGCTCCCGAAAACTCCGACAGCGCCAACGACGTTGAAGACGCGCCGATCGTCAAGTTCCTTCACAAAATGCTTTTGGACGCGTTCAACATGCGCGCTTCCGATTTGCATTTCGAACCTTACGAGCACCAGTACCGGGTGCGTTTTCGCATCGATGGCGAATTGCGCGAAATTGCTTCGCCCCCCATTGCCATCAAGGACAAGCTGGCGTCCCGAATCAAGGTCATTTCCAGACTGGACATTTCGGAAAAGCGTGTCCCACAAGATGGCCGCATGAAGCTCAAAGTCGGCCCGGACCGGGTCATCGACTTTCGGGTGAGCACGCTGCCTACGCTCTTTGGCGAAAAGATCGTGATCCGGATTTTGGATCCCAGCAGCGCCAAGCTGGGCATCGATGCGCTGGGTTATGAGCCGGAAGAAAAGGAACGGCTGATGCATGCCATCGGCCGGCCTTACGGCATGATTTTGGTGACCGGGCCAACGGGTTCAGGGAAAACCGTCTCCTTGTATACCTGCCTGAACTTGCTGAACAAGGCAGGCGTCAACATCGCGACCGCGGAGGACCCCTCGGAAATCAATTTGCCTGGTGTCAATCAGGTGAACGTCAATGAAAAAGCGGGGCTGACGTTCGCCACCGCACTCAAGTCGTTTCTGCGCCAGGATCCTGACATCATCATGGTCGGCGAAATTCGCGATCTTGAAACGGCGGATATTTCCATCAAGGCGGCACAGACGGGCCACTTGGTGCTGTCCACCCTCCACACCAACGATGCTCCGACCACGCTCACCCGGATGCGCAATATGGGAATTGCGCCATTCAACATTGCGTCCAGCGTCATTCTGATAACAGCCCAGCGCCTGGCTCGCCGTTTGTGCCCGGTCTGCAAAGCACCCGCCGATATTCCACATGAAACCCTGCTCGAGGCAGGCTATAAAGAGGATGAAATCGATGGCACCTGGGTGACCTATCGTCCGGTCGGTTGTTCCGCTTGCAACAATGGCTACAAGGGGCGGCTGGGCATTTACCAGGTCATGCCGATTTCCGAAGAAATTCAACGCATTATTTTGCGCGATGGAAGCGCCTTGGAAATCGCCAAGCAGGCCAAGGCCGAGGGGGTTCGCTCCTTGCGCGAAGCAGGCCTTCATAAAGCCAAGATGGGGCTGACCTCTCTCGAAGAGGTGCTGGCCGTCACCAACGAATAGCGCCAATCGCGAGGATCATTATGGCAACCGCCGCATCGAGGGATATCAAGGACTTCGTCTTTGAATGGGAGGGCAAGGATCGCAGTGGAAAGATTGTCCGCGGGGAAGTGCGCGCCGTAGGTGAAAACCAGGTCCAGGCGACCCTGCGCAGACAGGGTGTGCTGCCTACCAAGATCAAGAAGCGGCGCATGCGTTCGGGCAAGAAGATCAAGCCCAAGGACATCGCATTGTTCACGCGCCAGATGGCCACCATGATGAAGGCTGGCGTGCCACTCTTGCAATCCTTCGATATTGTGGGCCGGGGCAATACCAATGCCAGCGTCACGAAATTGCTCAACGACATTCGAAGTGACGTGGAAACCGGGACGTCGCTGAATGCGGCCTTCCGCAAGTACCCCATGTACTTCGACAGCCTTTATTGCAACCTCGTCGAAGCCGGCGAGGCCGCGGGTATCTTGGAGGCGCTGCTGGACCGGCTTGCCATGTACATGGAAAAGACCGAGGCCATCAAATCGAAGATCAAATCGGCATTGATGTACCCCATTTCGGTGGTGATCGTTGCATTCGTCGTGGTCACGGTGATCATGATCTTTGTGATCCCCGCATTCAAGGAAGTATTTACCTCTTTTGGCGCTGAACTGCCGGCACCTACGCTCCTCGTGATGGCCATGAGCGAGGTCTTCGTCAAATGGTGGTGGCTGATTTTTGGCGTATTGGGGGGCGGATTTTATTTCTTCATGCAGGCCTGGCGCCGCAGCGAAAAAGTACAGATGTTCATGGACCGTCTGTTGCTGCGGCTTCCGGTGTTCGGGTCCTTGATCGATAAATCATGCGTTGCTCGCTGGACCCGGACGCTGTCCACCATGTTCGCCGCAGGGGTTCCCCTGGTTGAAGCCTTGGATTCGGTGGGCGGTGCCTCCGGCAATTCCGTGTATGCCCTCGCGACGGAAAGAATCCAGCAGGAAGTCTCGACCGGGACGAGCTTGACGGCTGCCATGGGCAACGCCAACGTGTTCCCGTCCATGGTGATCCAGATGTGCGCCATTGGCGAAGAATCCGGCTCCATCGACCACATGCTGGGCAAAGCCGCCGACTTCTACGAGGCGGAAGTGGATGAAATGGTCGCGGGGCTGTCCAGCCTGATGGAGCCCATCATCATCGTGTTCCTGGGCACCATCATTGGGGGCATCGTGGTTTCGATGTATCTGCCGATCTTCAAACTGGGTCAAGTCGTCTGATGGAACTGGGACCTTGGGGAGACGCTTCGGTACTCGGCATTTTGGGTCTGCTGATCGGTAGCTTCCTGAATGTCGTGATCCATCGCTTGCCGAAGATGATGGAGCGGCAATGGGCCGCAGAATGCGCTGACTTTGCCGCCATGGCGAACAAGGATGCGGCGTCCACGCAGGCCGAAGTGGCGCCGGTGGAACCCTTCAATCTCTGGACGCCGGCGTCGCGGTGCCCTGCCTGCGGGCATGCGGTGCAGTGGTATGAAAACATCCCGGTCCTGAGCTATCTGTGGCTTCGCGGACGGTGCTCCGCCTGCAAAGTGCGGATCAGTCCCAGATATCCCCTGGTCGAACTGGCCACGGGCGGCCTTTTCTTCTTTTGCGGCTGGCATTGGGGCACGACGCTCACCGCAGTGGCGTGGTGCGGATTCGCCGCCGCGCTGATCGCTCTGGCGTTCATCGACTGGGACACCACGCTGCTGCCCGATGACATCACGCTGCCCTTGCTCTGGGCGGGCCTCATCGCCTCTGCGCTGCAGTGGACCGCCGTGCCGCTGTTCAGCGCGGTCATGGGGGCCGTTGGAGGCTACCTGTCCCTGTGGACGGTGTATTGGGCCTTCAAGCTCGCGACAGGCAAGGAAGGCATGGGCCATGGCGACTTCAAGCTCTTCGCAGCACTCGGGGCCTGGTTCGGCTGGCCGGCGCTGGTGCCCATCATTCTCATTGCGTCCGTCATCGGAGCGTTCATTGGCATCGGCATGAAATTCGCCAGCCAGTTGCGCGAAGGCGGATACGTTCCTTTCGGTCCGTTCCTGGTCGGCTCGGGACTCGCAGCCATGGTGTTCGGGCCGGAAACGATCCTGCAAGGGCTACTGCGCAGCCTGGGGCTTTGAGCCCATGGCGACCGAATCGCGGCCCGCTCTGCGCCTGGGTTTGACCGGCGGCATCGGCAGCGGGAAAAGCACGGTGGGCCAAATGCTGGCGGAACACGGCGCCGCACTCATCGACGCCGATCGGCTTTCGCGCCAGGTGACGGCCCCAGGGGGGGCCGCCATCGGCCCCATCCGCGACGCGTTCGGCGACGCCTTGATCGATGCGCACGGCGCGATGGACCGCGACCGCATGCGGGAACGCGTGTTCACGGACCCGGCGGCGCGTCAGCGCCTGGAGCACATCGTCCACCCGCTGGTGGCCCTGGCAACGCAGGAAGCCGCTTCGCGCGCCGTGCAAAGCGGTGCGGCCCTGATCGTCTTCGACATCCCGCTGCTGGTCGAGTCTGCCCGCTGGGCGCAGCAGCTGGACCAGATTCTCGTGGTGGACTGCACCCCCGAAACCCAGATCCTCCGGGTGCAGCAGCGCAGCGCCCTGACGCGCGAGACGATCGAAGGCATCATGGCGTCCCAAGCCCCCCGGGCGATCCGGCGGGCGGCAGCGGACATGGTGGTCTACAACGACGGAATCTCGCTGCAAGGGTTGCGAGCTGACGTCCTTCAGATCGCCCAGCGGTTCGGGCTATGATGCCCGGCATATCGGACGCGCGAAGCTGGCAGCGCCAGCCGTGTGCCCCCAGGAACCCTGCAGCGTGATCCTTTACGAATATCCCTTCAACGAACGACTGAGAACCTACCTGCGGCTGGAGCAGCTGTTTCGCCGCCTGGGTGAGTTGATTCCGCGCCAGCATCCCCTGGACCACCACTACGCACTGGTGACGGTCTTCGAAATCATGGATGTCGCGGCGCGCGCCGATCTCAAGTCGGATGTGCTCAAGGATCTGGAAAAGCAGAAGCACCAGCTGGATGGCTACCGGGGCAACCCTTCGATTTCCGAAGCGGTTCTGGACGGCATCATCGCGCAGCTCGATCGGTGCTTTGCCGGGTTGAATGCGCAGACGGGCAAGGCAGGCCAGGCCCTGGCGGAAAACGACTGGCTGATGAGCATCCGCAGCCGGGTGGGCATTCCCGGGGGAACCTGCGGCTTCGATCTGCCGGCCTACTACGCCTGGCAGCACCATGCCCCCCAGCAGCGCCAGCAGGATCTGGAAGCCTGGGCGACCACCCTCGCCCCCCTGGCGGAGTCGTTGTACGTCCTCCTGAAGCTGCTGCGTGATTCGGGCGTGCCCCAGAAGGTGGCCGCAGACCATGGTCAGTTCCAGCAGACCCTGCCCCAGGGGCGCACCTTCCAACTGCTGCGCCTTCGCATCGACCCTTCCCTGGACCTGATCCCGGAAATCAGCGGCAACCGCCTGATCGTCTCCGTGCGGCTGATGCGCCAGCATGACGACGGCAAGCTGCATGCCGCCAACGAAGATGCCGCGTTCGAACTGACCTTGTGCGCCTGAGCGCCCGTTGACCATGAGCCGTTCTCAGCCGCGTTCGCCGGCCCCCTCCAACGCCAAGTACGTGACGTGCCCGGCCTGCCGTGGCGAAAGCCTCTACGGCCCCAGCAATCCCTTCCGACCGTTTTGCAGCGAGCGCTGCAAGCAGATCGACCTGGGGGCCTGGGCGAGCGAAGAATTCCGCGTGCCTACCGAACCGCCGACCCAAGACCCCGACCTGGGCGACGGGCTTCCGCACATTCCGCCGGGCGCCTGGGAAAAATAGCCTACAGGGCATATTTTTCTAGGGCGTTTAGCTATTATTTTTATAGCTGATTGATCGTGGAAGGGTCAAAGGTTGCTCCCCGCTCCTGGGCCAGCCACTCCAGTACGGGATAAGCGCCCGGCAGTACGGGCGAGACCTGCAGGGGCCACTGCTGCCAGGCCATGGTCTGGCCCTCGCGCATTTCGAAGTCGCCCTGCCATTCCCAGACCTTGCACCAGTGCAAGCGAACGAGCGCATGGGGATAGTCGTGCTCCGTCACCTTCCAGACGGATGCCGCACCGATGGTGACGCCCAGCTCCTCGATCAACTCGCGCCGCAAGGCCTCTTCCACGGTCTCCCCGGCCTCCAGCTTGCCGCCAGGGAACTCCCAGTACCCGGCGTAAGGCTTGCCCGCGGGCCGGGTGGACAGCAGCATGGCGCCATCCGCACGCAGCAGGATGCCGACCGCCACGTCGGTGTGCGTTCTGGCGTCGACACGGACTACGGGATCAGCCATGCTGGCGCCCCGCATAGTCCCGCGCGAACTGGTAGGCGACCCGGCCGCTGCGCGATCCGCGCTCCAGTGCCCAGACCAGGGCCTGGGGGCGCGCTGCGGCCATCTCCGCATCCGCGACGCCCAGGAAGGAAAGCCACTGCGCCACGATGGCCAGGTATTCGTCCTGGCTGAAAGGGTAGAAGCTGACCCACAGGCCGAATCGTTCGGACAGCGAGATCTTTTCTTCTACCACCTCGCCCGGGTGCACCTCGCCATCTTCCGTGTGGGTATAGGACAGGTTTTCCTTGTGGTACTCGGGCAGCAGGTGGCGGCGGTTGCTGGTGGCATACACCAGCACGTTGGGCGTGGAAGCCGCCACCGATCCGTCGAGGATCGACTTCAGCGCCTTGTACCCCGGCTCGCCCTCTTCAAAGCTCAGGTCATCGCAATAGACGATGAATTTCTCGGGCCGATCCGCCACGATCTCCACGATGTCGGGCAGGTCCGTCAGATCGGCCTTGTCCACCTCGATCAGGCGCAGCCCCTGAGGCGCATAGGTATTGAGGCACGCCTTGATGAGGGAGGACTTGCCCGTCCCGCGGGCGCCCGTCAGCAGCACGTTGTTGGCCGGCCGGCCTTCCACGAACTGCTGGGTGTTGCGCTGGATCTTTTCTTTCTGGGCGTCGATTTCCTTCAGATCGTCCAGACGCATGCCCCCCACGTGGCGCACGGGCTCCAGCGCACCGTGGCCGCCGCTGCGCTTGCGATAGCGCCACGCGATGGCACGGGACCAATCCGGTGCGGTCAGGGCCTGGGGCAATACCGATTCGATGCGGGAGATCAATTGCTCCGCACGGAGCATCAGGTGTTCGAAGGTGGCGGTCATGAGCGCTGCAGGGGGCCCGGATTCAGGAACGGTAGTCGGCGTTGATCGTCACGTACTCGTGGCTGAAATCGCAGGTCCACACCGTTTCCGCGGCATCGCCACGGCCGAGGCCCACGCGCACGGTGATCTCGCTTTGCTTCATCACGCGCTGGCCATCTTCCTCGCGGTAGCTGGGGTTGCGCCCGCCCTTCGTCACCACGTGCACATCGTCCAGGTGCAGCTCGATGAGGGTCTGGTCGAGATCGGCGATGCCGGCATAGCCCACCGCCGCCAGGATGCGGCCCAGGTTGGGGTCGCTGGCGAAGAAGGCCGTCTTGACGAGCGGCGAATGCGCGATGGCGTAGGCCACCAGCTGGCATTCTTCCGCCGTCTTGCCGCCCTCGACGCGGACGGTGATGAACTTCGTGGCGCCCTCGCCATCGCGCACGATGGCCTGTGCCAGCTTCTGCGCGACGTCCAGCATCGCGGCCTTGAGCGCCTGGCCCTCGGCGCTGTCCATCGACACGATGGGCGAATGCGCGGCCTGCTGGGTGGCGATGGCCACGAACGAATCGTTGGTGGAGGTGTCGCCGTCGATCGTCACCCGGTTGAACGAACGGTCGGCCAGTTCGCGCAGCAGCGGCTGCAGCAGTGCGGGTTCGATGCGCGCATCCGTGGCCAGAAAGCCCAGCATGGTGGCCATGTTGGGGCGGATCATGCCCGCGCCCTTGCTGATGCCCGTCACCGTCACGGTGGCGCCGCCGATCTGCACCTGCCGGCTGAAGGCCTTGGGCAGCGTATCGGTGGTCATGATGCCTTCGGCCGCCTGCGCCCAATGGCCGGGCTGCGCGTCCGCGATGGCAGCGGGCAGGCCGGCTTCGATGCGGTCGACGGGCAGCGGCTCCATGATCACCCCGGTGGAAAACGGCAGCACCTGCGAAGGCGACAGGCCCAGCAAGCCGGCCGCAGCCTGGCAGGTGGACCGTGCGCGTGCCAGGCCCTCGGCGCCCGTGCCCGCATTGGCATTGCCGGTATTGACCACGATGGCGCGGATGGCCTGGGCGCCCGCCAGGTGCTCGCGGCAGACCTGCACGGGGGCCGCGCAGAAGCGGTTCTGCGTGAACACGCCGGCCACGGTCGCGCCTTCGTCGATCAGCAGCACCGTGAGGTCGCGGCGATTGGCCTTGCGCACCCCGGCCATGGCCACGCCCAGGCGCACGCCGGGCACGGGATGCAGGTCAGCGGGATTCGGCGCAATCAGGTTCACGGGCATGGCAGTGGGTCTCGGCGGGTAAGGGGGGAAAGAAGAAGGAAGGTCAACGGCGAAAGCTGCCGATTCTAGGGCGTGGCTTTTGGCGCGGCCTGGCTGGCATCGCCATCGGGCAGATGGATCAGTCCGGTGTGGAAATCGTATTCGAACACTTCGCCATAGCGGCCCCATTCGATGACCGTGCGCAGCACCTGTTCGGCCTGGGCCTCGTCCAGGCTTTCGTGCAGCAGGCGCAGGAAAGGCTTTTCCGGCAGCTCGCCCGCAGGGTCTTGTTCCAGGCTGTGCCGCATGTGGGCCGCCAGCGGAACATGCGAGAGCAGCTGCTGGCCGAACAGGGTCTGCCGCACGGTGTTGGGCGCCTGCACGTAGCGCTGGCCCAGCGCGGTCAGGTGCAGGTCACCGTCGGCCAGCTGCGCAAACCCCAGCAGGGCCAGCGCCTGGGCCAGAACCAGCAGTTCGTCATCGGCCAGTTCCGCGTCTTCGGCCATGCGCGGCAGGTCAGCCCGGCCGTCGAAAGGCGCCTCGGACAGCCGCTCGAGCAGCCCCTCCATCCGCCCGACATCGGCAGCCGGCAACTGGTCGGCCACGGGCCTGCGGGACGGCTCTGCGGCCGGGCGGCCCGCGCCCGGCTGGCGTGCCGTCATGAGCCCGTAGACCTCGTCGATGAGGGCCCGCACCTCAGGGCTGTCGGGGTGGCGCGGGCGAGGCAGCTGGATCGGCAGCTCGGCGCGCACGCGGCCCGGGTTGCTGGCGAAAATCAGCACCCGGTCGGCCATCAGCACGGCCTCCTCGATGTTGTGCGACACGATGAGCATGGCGCGCGTGGGCATGCTGCCGCTGCCCCACAGCTCCAGAATGTCGTCGCGCAGCCGTTCGCCCGTGAGCACATCGAGGGCCGAAAAGGCCTCGTCCATCAGCAGCACTTCGGGCTCCACCACCAGGGCGCGCGCGATGCCCACGCGCTGGCGCATGCCGCCCGACAGCTCGCGCGGCAACGCGCCCTCGAACCCGGACAGCCCGATCAGCTCGATGGCGGCGGCGGCCCGCCGTGATCGTTCGGCGGGGGCCACCCCCCGGGCTTCCAGGCCCAGCTCCACGTTCTGCTGCACCGTGAGCCACGGGAAGAGTGCGAACGACTGAAACACCATGGCGATGCCGCGCGCCGGGCCGTACAGCGGCTGGCCCCGGTAGCGAACGTCGCCGGCATCCACCGGAACCAGGCCCGCCAGGATGCGCAGCAGCGTGGACTTGCCCGACCCCGACTGCCCGAGCAGCGCCACGATCTCGCCCTCCTGCAGCACGAGATCGACCCCCTCCAGCACCGAACGCGCGGTGCCGTCGCTGGAGCGAAAAGACTTGCCCACCTGGGCCAGCTCGGCGATGGGGGACATGGGAGAGGTTTCCATGGGTTCGGTTCCAGGCGTCAGGAGTGCATGCGGTTTTCGGCCATCGCGTAGAGGCGCCGCCACACGAAATGGTTCATGCCCATGACGAAGACGCACATCACGCCGATGCCCAGCGCGATGCGGGGAAAGTCGCCGATCGCCGTCATGTGGGCGATGTAGCTGCCCAGGCCATCGGCCTGCAGCGTGGTGTCGCCCCAGGTCACGTATTCGGCCACGATGCTCGCATTCCACGAGCCGCCGCTGGCCGTGATCGCACCGGTGACGAAGCTGGGAAACACCGCCGGCAGCAGGTAGCGCTTCCAGCGCAGCCAGCCCGACAGCCCCAGATTCTGTGCGGCATAACGCAACTCCGACGGCACGCTGGAAGCCCCGGCGATCACGTTGAAGAGCAGATACCACTGCGTGCCGAGCACCATCAACGGCGCCAGCCAGAGGTTCGGATCGAGGTGCCAGCGCACGATCAGCACCACGGCCAGCGGGAACATCAGGTTGGCCGGAAAGGCCGCCAGAAACTGCGCCACGGCCTGCAACCGGCCCGCCCAGCGCGGATTCATGCCGATCCAGACGCCCACCGGCACCCAGACCACCGCCGCCAGCAGGATCAGCACGACCACGCGCACCAGCGTGTACGTGCCGAGCACGAAGACATGGCCTACCTCGTGCCAGCCCACCTCGCTGTGGATGAAGCGCACGAGCCAGATCACCGCCAACATCACCGCCGCCGCCAGCAAGGCATCGCCCGCGCGCGTCAGGGCGGGATGGGGCACGGAGGGGCGTGCACGGATCGAGGTGCCGTCATGACGACGGCGCAGCCGCGTGAGCGACCACTCCAGCGGCACCACGAACAGCGCCACCACCCGCTTGAGCTGCGACGTGCGGCGCATCCAGGACAGCAGCCAGGAGGTCGGCTGGGCTTCGCTGCCGCCCTCCTCGAACCGGAACTTGTCGGCCCAGGCGATGAGCGGGCGAAAGAACAGCTGGTCGTACAGCACGATGCCGACCAGCATGCCCACGATCGCCCAGCCGATCGCGCCCAGGTCGCGCGCCTCGATGGCCAGGGCGATGTACGAGCCCACACCCGGCAGCTTGATGTCCTGGTGCGATACCGAAATCGCCTCCGACGCCACCACGAAGAACCAGCCGCCGGACATGGACATCATCATGTTCCACAGCAGCCCTGGCATGGCGAAGGGCAGCTCCAGCCGCCAGAAGCGCTGCCAGCCCGACAGCTGGAACACCGCAGCGGCTTCGCGCAGTTCGGCCGGCACCGTGCGCATGGACTGGTACAGGCTGAAGGCCATGTTCCAGGCCTGCGAGGTGAAGATGGCGAAGATCGCCGCGCACTCGACGCCGAAGAGGTTGCCCGGGAACAGCGCGATGAACCCCGTCACGGTGATCGACAGGAAGCCCAGGATCGGGATGGACTGCAGGATGTCCAAGAGCGGCACCATCACCCGCTCCGCCGTGCGGTACTTGGCCGCCAGCGCCGCGAAGACGCAGGCAAACACCAGCGATGCGCCCAGTGCGATGAACATGCGCAGCGTGGTGCGCAGCAGATAGTACGGCAGCATCCACGGATCGAGCGACAGCGGCAGCACGTCGCCCACCTGGTAGGGCCGTGCCATCTGCGAGCCGCCCCAGGCCAGGGCGAAGAGCACGGCCAGCACCAGGGGTAGCAGGGCCCAATCCCATCGGTTACCGGTGGCCTGCACCACCTGCCGCGGGAAAAACCGCTTGTCGATCATCCTTGCGCCCTTCTCCCTGTGACGCGAAACAGCCTAGCAGCGGCCCGTGACAAGCCGAAGACGAAGCCACCACTGCTGCGGCCCGCCGCGCCCCATCCCTGCGCGCCTGGGGCACAGGCATCCCGCCCTGCGATCAGGGCGGTGCCGCATGGTCAGTCCAGACGGCCGTGGCAGCTCTTGTACTTCTTGCCGCTGCCGCAAGGGCATGGGTCGTTGCGGCCGACACGGGGCACTTCGCCCGCGAGCGCACCGGCCGCCATGGCGGCCTCGGAGCGGACCTCCACCTCACCGGTCTCGGTGGGGGCGGTGTAGGTCACGTTGGCGATCTTCTCGGCACGGCTCTCCAGGGCCTCGGCGGCCTCGTCCAGCTGCGCAGGCGACTGCACCTGCACCGTCATCAGGATCTTGGTCACTTCGTTCTTGACCTGGTCGATCAGCTGGCGGAACAACTCGAACGCCTCGCGCTTGTATTCCTGCTTGGGCTGCTTTTGCGCGTAGCCGCGCAGGTGGATGCCCTGGCGCAGGTAGTCGAGGGCCGCCAGGTGGTCGCGCCAGTTGGAGTCGAAGCTCTGCAGCAGCACCGCGCGTTCGAACTGGTTGAAATTCTCCTGGCCCACCAGCTCCAGCTTGGCCTGGAAGGCGGCCTTGCCTGCGGTGAGCACCTTTTCCAGGATCTCGTCGTCGGTGATGGCGTGCGCGCTGTCCACTTCCTGCTTCAGCGGCAGCTGGATCTGCCAATCCTCGGCCAGCGACTTCTCGAGCGCCTGCAGGTCCCACTGCTCCTCGACCGATTCGGCCGGCACGTACTGGCGCACCAGATCGGTCAGGCAGTCTTCCTGCATGTTGGCGATCAAGCCGGACAGGTCGCTCGCGTCTAGGATCTCGTTGCGCTGCTGGTAGATCACCTTGCGCTGGTCATTGGAAACGTCGTCGTATTCCAGCAGCTGCTTGCGGACATCGAAGTTGCGCGCCTCGACCTTGCGCTGCGCCGACTCGATGCTGCGCGTGACGATGCCCGCTTCGATGGCCTCGCCATCGGGCATCTTGAGGCGGTCCATGATCGCCTTCACGCGGTCGCCGGCGAAGATGCGCATCAGCGAATCGTCCAGGCTCAGGTAGAACCGCGAAGAGCCGGGGTCGCCCTGGCGGCCCGATCGGCCCCGCAGCTGGTTGTCGATGCGGCGCGACTCGTGGCGCTCGGTCGCAATGATGCGCAGGCCACCCAGCTCCTTGATCTTCTCGTGGTCGCGCGTCCACTGCGCGCGCACCTCGGCCACGCGGCTTTCCTTGGTCGCCTCGTCGAGCGACTCGTCGCTCTCGATGGCGGCCAGCGCCTTCTCGATGTTGCCGCCCAGCACAATGTCGGTGCCGCGGCCCGCCATGTTGGTCGCGATCGTGATCATGCCGGCACGGCCGGCCTGGGCCACGATGTCGGCCTCGCGGGCATGCTGCTTGGCGTTCAGCACCTGGTGCGGCAGGTTTTCCTTTTGCAGCAGTTGGTCGATGATTTCGGAGTTCTCGATCGACGTGGTGCCCACCAGCACGGGCTGGCCGCGCTCATGGCACTCGCGGATGTCCTTGATCGCCGCCTCGTACTTTTCGCGCGTGGTTTTGTACACGCGGTCCAGCTGGTCGTTGCGCTTGCTCGGGCGGTTCGGAGGAATCACCACGGTTTCCAGGCCGTAGATTTCCTGGAATTCATAGGCCTCGGTGTCGGCCGTTCCGGTCATGCCCGCCAGCTTCTTGTACAGGCGGAAGTAGTTCTGGAACGTGATGGATGCCAGCGTCTGGTTCTCGGCCTGGATGCCCACGCCTTCCTTGGCCTCGACGGCCTGGTGCAGGCCTTCGCTCCAGCGGCGGCCCGACATGAGGCGGCCGGTGAATTCGTCCACGATGACGATCTCGCCTTCCTGCACCACGTAGTGCTGGTCGCGGTGGTAGAGGTGGTTGGCCCGCAGCGCCGCATACAGGTGGTGCATGAGCGTGATGTTGGCCGGGTCGTAGAGCGATGCGCCTTCGGCGATCAAGCCGCGGCTGGCAAGAACGCGCTCGGCGGTTTCATGGCCCTGCTCGGTCAGGAACACCTGGTGCGTCTTCTCGTCAAGCGTGAAATCGCCCGGCTTGGTGACGCCCTCGCCGGTGCGCGGATCAGCCTCGCCCTCTTGGCGCACCAGGAGCGGCACGACCTCGTTCATGGCGATGTACATCGCCGTGTGGTCTTCGGCCTGCCCGCTGATGATGAGCGGCGTGCGCGCCTCGTCGATCAGGATCGAATCCACCTCATCGACGATGGCGAAGTTCAGCCCGCGCTGCACCCGGTCGCGCGACTCGTACACCATGTTGTCGCGCAGGTAGTCGAAGCCGTACTCGTTGTTCGTGCCGTAGGTGATGTCGGCCTGGTAGGCGGCCTGCTTTTCCTCGCGCGGGGCCTGCGGCAGGTTGATGCCGACGGTCAGGCCCAGGAAGTTGTACAGGCGCCCCATCCACTGGGCATCGCGGTTGGCGAGGTAGTCGTTGACCGTCACCACGTGCACGCCGTCGCCGGACAGCGCATTCAGGTAGACCGGCAGCGTGGCGGTCAGCGTCTTGCCTTCGCCGGTGCGCATTTCCGAAATCTTGCCGTAATGCAGCGCCATGCCGCCCAGCAGCTGGACATCGAAGTGGCGCATTTTCATGATGCGCTTGGAGCCTTCACGCACCACGGCGAAAGCCTCTGGCAGCAGATCGTCCAGCGATTCGCCTTTGGAGACGCGTTCCTTGAACTCGGCGGTCTTGGCGCGCAGCGCCTCGTCACTCAGCTTTTCGTAGTCGGGCTCCATCGCATTGATGCGGGCCACCGTCTTGCGGTATTGCTTGAGGAGCCGGTCATTGCGGCTGCCGAATAATTTGGTGAGGAAATTGGTGGCCATGCGAGCAGGACCGCGCCGCGTGCCCGAGGGCGTACGGCGCGACCAGAATCCCTAAAGAAGAAGTGAGTTCAGGTGGGGCTGCGTTCTCGGGTTGCAAGTTGCGCAACCCGGGTCGGCAGGTCCGGACCGCAGATTTTACCTGCGCGGGGTGACGGGCTGGCCATCGGCCTTTTGGGCCGGTCCGGCACTGGCCACGCGGGTGGAGGGCGCCTGGGCTCCGGCCATCAGGAATTTTTGCGGATCCTGCGGAACGCCCTGCACCAGCACCTCGAAATGCAGATGGGGGCCGGTGGAGCGGCCGGTCGTGCCGACCTCGGCGATCTTCTGCCCGCGGCGCACGAGGTCGCCGCGCTTGACCATCGTTTTGGAGGCATGCGCATACCGGGTGACCAGCTGATTGCCGTGGTCCACCTCGATCATGTTGCCGTAGGCGGGGTGGTACTCCTGCGCGACCACCACGCCCCCGGCCGCCGCGAGGATGGGCGTGCCCGTGTCCGCCTGGAAGTCCAATCCCGTGTGCAGGGCGGAGTGGCCCGTGATGGGGTCGATGCGCCAGCCGAATGCCGAGCCGGGGAGCTTGCCCAGCACCGGCGCCTGCGTCGGCACCATGTGCTTTCGGATGTGCTGGTCGAACAGCCGCGATTCCACCACCGTCATCAGGTCCACCCGGCGGTCCGTGAGCTGGGCCAGGTCGTCCAGCGTGCGCTCCAGCTCCTGCATGTCCATGGGGTGGCCCGACACCAGCGCGCCGCCCTGCCCCGGCGGCCGCGACAGCTCCGACGCCGGCATGCCCGCCAGCCCCAGCACCCGCTCGCCCAGCGATTCCAGCTGCATGACGCGCGCCTGCATCTCGCCGACCTTGCGCGCCATGGCGTCGAGGTTGGCGCGCATGAAGCGGTCGCGCTCTTCCATTTCGTCCTTGGCCACCAGCTTGACCAGCGACCCGACGATGGGCCAGCCTTCGCGCGCGCCCTTGAGAAAGACCCAGTGGTAGAGCATGGCCGCGACCAGCATGATGGTGAACGAGACCAGCAAGCCCGCCGCCATGAGCCGTGTCCCTGTCAGGTGTATGGCCCGGCTTCGCGCCAGCCGGGCGTCCGTGATAATCAAGTGCACTACATTTCTCCGCGCCGCGCGGCGCATTGCCATGAACCGCCGTCACCAAGCCGTCACCCTGCTTCAAGCCACGGAGGAATCCCCCACATTGGCCAAGCTGGCGGCACTGACGCGCGAATCCACGGAGCGGCTCAAGGCCATCGAGCCATTGATTCCACCCACTTTGCGGCCCGCCATTCAGGCAGGGCCGATCGAAGGCCCGACATGGTGCCTGCTGGTGCGCAGCAACGCAGCGGCGGCCAAGGTGCGTCAGCTGCTGCCTGCCTTGCAGGCGCATTTGCGCACTCGGGGGTGGGAGGTTAACTCCATTCGCCTCAAAATCCAAACCTGAAGCCCGCAAGGGAAGGCATGGCAAAGGGGGAGACGAAAAGAGGGAAAGATGGTGCCGATTGTCGGAATCGAACTGACGACCTACCGCTTACAAGGCGGGTGCTCTACCAACTGAGCTAAATCGGCGAAGGCTGCATTCTAGCCGCGCGAAATGCGCCGCAGCCGCATGGCAACGCTATTTGACGCGCTTGAGCGAGGGCCGGCCACCGGCGCCCGGCGACGTCGGCCGGGGCGGCGCACCACCGTCGTCCGGAGGCGAATCGGTGGACACCAGCTGCACCACACGATCGTCCGCGCCCGTCGAAGACTCGGACTCCGCGGGCGCGGAGGTGGCCGTGCTGAGGACCGAGGAAGACAGCACGCCGCCTTCGCTCGGCTCCAGCACGTCCACCGGCGGCGGAAAGGCCATGCCCTGGCCATTCTCGCGCGCGTAGATGGCGATCACGCGGCCCACGGGGACCATGATGTCGCGCGGCTTGCCGCCGAAGCGCGCCTTGAACTCGATGAAATCGTTGCCCAGCTGCAGCGCACTGGTCGCGTCGTAGCTGATGTTGAGCACGATCTCGCCATCCTTCACATACTCGCGCGGCACCTGCACCGAGTCGTCCACCCGCACGGCAACGTAGGGCGTGAGCCCGTTGTCGGTGCACCACTCATACAAGGCCCGGATGAGATAGGGGCGAGTGGAGGTGGAATCCTGGGCGTTCATCATGGTGGCGTGCGGGAAGGAAGGATCGCGCAATCACTTGCGCATGACTTTTTCGGAAGGCGTCAGCGCTTCGATGTACGCAGGACGCGAGAAGATGCGCTCAGCATACTTGAGCAGCGGCGCGGCGTTCTTGCTCAGGTCGATGCCGTAGTAGTCCAGGCGCCAGAGCAGCGGCGCGATGGCCACGTCCAGCATCGAGAAATTCTCGCCCAGCATGTACTTGTTCTTGAGAAACACGGGCGCCAGTTGCGTGAGGCGGTCGCGGATGTGGGCGCGGGCTTTTTCCAGCGCCTTCTCGTTGCCCTTGGTGGCACGCGATTCGAGGATGTTCACGTGAACGAACAGTTCCTTCTCGAAGTTCAGCAGGAACAGGCGCACGCGGGCGCGGTCCACCGGGTCGCCGGGCATCAGTTGCGGATGCGGGAAGCGCTCGTCGATGTATTCGTTGATGATGTTCGACTCGTACAGGATCAGGTCGCGCTCGACCAGGATCGGCACCTGTCCGTAGGGGTTCATCACGCTGATGTCTTCGGGCTTGTTGTACAGGTCCACATCGCGGATCTCGAAGTCCATTCCCTTCTCGAACAGAACGAAACGGCAGCGATGGGAGAAGGGACAGGTCGTACCCGAATAAAGCACCATCATGGTGAGAGGCTCCTAAAAATCAAAAAGAGTGGGCGCAGGATGCGTCCACTCTGAAAACCTGGGCAGCGCCAGGTCTGGCGCCGCAGGCGGTTGGTGCGGTTACTTGATGTCTTTCCAGAAAGCTGCGTTGAGCCTCCAGGCAATCACCGTGAACACACCGAGGAAAATCAAAACCCAGACGCCGACGCGCAACCGGGTATTTTGCGCTGGCTCGCCCATCCATTGCAGGTAATTGACGAGATCACCCACGGCCTGGTCGTATTGGAGGGGGCTCATTGTGCCCGGACTCACCTGCGTCCAGCCCTTGAAGACTTCCGTCTTGTGGCCATGGCTCTCCTGCTGTTCGAACACGGGGCGACGGTCGCCCTGCAATTGCCAGAGCACGTGAGGCATGCCGACACTCGGGAAGGCGAGATTATTCCATCCCGTGGCCTTGGTCTCGTCGCGGTAGAAAGTGCGCAGGAAGGTATAGAGGTAATCCGCCCCCGTTCCGCCATGGCCGGCGCGCGAGCGGGCGATCACCGTGAGGTCGGGTGGATTGGCGCCGAACCAGTCCTTGGCCTGGCGCGGATCGATGGTGGACTTCATGGTCTCGCCCACCTTTTCGGTGGTGAACAGCAGGTTGTCCTTGATCTGCTGGTCGGTGAGGCCGATGTCCTTCAGGCGGTTGAACCGCATGAACGCGGCCGAGTGGCAGCTCAGGCAGTAGTTGACGAAGAGCTTGGCGCCGTTTTGCAGCGAGGCCGTGTCGTTGGTCTGGACAGGTGCCTTGTCCCAGGCGATGCCGCCTTCGGCAGCCTGCGCGCCCGTGGCGATGCCCAGGGCCGCGATCAGCGTGAGGATGATTTTTTTCATGGGATGGGTCTCCTGCCTGCTCAATGCGCCTTGAAGATCACGCGGTCCGGCACGGGCTTGGGCTCGCCGAGCCGGCTCCACCAGGGCATGAGCAGGAAGAAACCGAAATAGAACAGGGTGCCGACCTGCGAGACACGCTCGCCCAGCGGCGACGGTGGCTGCACGCCCAGATAGGCCAGTGCGACGAAGTTGATCACGAAGATGCCGTACAGGTACTTGTGCCAGCCCGGACGGTAGCGGATCGACTTGACCGGGCTCATGTCCAGCCAGGGCAGGAAGAACAGGATGATGACGGCGCCGCCCATCACGACCACGCCCCAGAACTTGGCGTCGATCGACAGCATGAGGGCGATGGCCGCTGCCGCGATGGCCACGATCGCCACCTTGATGAAAACCGGCAGGCGGCCCTTGACCACGCCGAAGCCGGCGGCCAGCACCACGCACGCGATGAGGGCATACATCATCTCGCTGGTGATGGCGCGCAGCATGGAATAGAACGGCGTGAAGTACCAGACGGGCGCGATGTGCGCGGGCGTCTTGAGCGGATCAGCCGGGATGAAGTTGTTGTACTCGAGGAAGTAGCCACCGAACTCGGGCGCGAAGAACACCACGGCCGAGAAGATGAACAGGAACACGCAGACCCCGAAGATGTCATGCACCGTGTAGTAGGGATGGAACGGGATGCCATCCAGCGGGTGGCCCTTGTCGTCGCGGGGGGCGTTGGGGCCCTTGATCTCCACGCCGTCGGGGTTGTTGGAGCCCACGTCGTGCAGCGCCAGCAGATGCGCCACCACCAGGCCCAGCAGCACCAGCGGCACGGCGATCACGTGGAAGCTGAAGAAGCGGTTCAGCGTGGCATCGCCCACCACGTAGTCGCCGCGGATCAGCAGCGCGAGGTCGGGGCCGATGAAGGGGATGGCCGCGAACAGGTTCACGATCACCTGGGCGCCCCAGTACGACATCTGGCCCCAGGGCAGCAGGTAGCCCATGAACGCCTCGGCCATGAGCGCCAGGAAGATGGCGCAGCCGAAGATCCAGACCAGTTCGCGCGGCTTGCGGTACGAGCCGTAGAGCAGCCCGCGGAACATGTGCAGGTACACCACCACGAAGAACGCCGAGGCGCCCGTGGAGTGCATGTAGCGGATGAGCCAACCCCACGGCACGTCGCGCATGATGTACTCGACCGACTCGAAGGCCTTCGCAGCGTCGGGCTTGTAGTGCATCACCAGGAAGATGCCGGTGACGATCTGGATCACCAGCACCAGCAGGGCCAGCGAGCCGAAGATGTACCAGAAGTTGAAGTTCTTCGGCGCGTAGTACTCCGACATGTGGACGCGGTAGGCGTCGAACGCGGTCGGGAACCGGTTCTCGAACCAGTTGGTGACTTTGGCGCCGGTGGAGGCGTTGGGGGAGATGTCCTTGAATTCGTGGGCCATGTCGTGTTCCCTCATGCCTTCTTGTCTTCACCGATCAGGAGCTTGGTCTCCGACAGGTACATGTGGGGAGGCACTTCCAGGTTGTCCGGCGCCGGCTTGTTCTTGAAAACGCGGCCGGCCATGTCGAACGTGGAACCGTGGCAGGGGCACAGGAAGCCGCCCTTCCAGTCGTCGGGCAGCGAGGGCTGCGCACCGGGCACGAACTTGTCCGAAGGCGAGCAGCCCAGGTGGGTGCAGATGCCCACGGCCACGAGGATTTCAGGCTTGATGGAACGTGCCTCGTTGCGGGCGTATTCGGGGGTGAGTTCGCTCGGCTTGCGCTCCGATTTCGGGTCGGCCAGCTGCGCATCCAGCGAGGGCAGCGCGGCGAGCTGGTCGGGCGTGCGCTTGATGATCCACACGGGCTTGCCGCGCCATTCGACCGTGATTTTCTCGCCCGGCTTGAGATCGGAAATATCGACTTCGACCGCGGCGCCTGCCGCCTTGGCCTTCTCGGAAGGCTGGAACGTGCTCACGAACGGTACGGCGGTTGCTACGCCGCCCACGGCACCAGCGCAGCCAGAGGCGATGAGCCACGTCCGCTTGCTGGAGTCGATAGGAGTTTCACTCATGGGTGTCCTCGTTGTACTTCGCTGGGTGGGGCAATCGCGGAATTGTAGCGGAGTGAAAATGGGTATTCCTAGGCGTTAACACCCCTCAACCTGCGCAATACTGCGAGGGTTTTCAGCTATATCAAGGAGGGGCGAAATGAGCATCGCAAAGGAATTCAAAGAGTTCGCGATCAAAGGTAATGTGGTAGACCTAGCGGTCGGCGTGATCATCGGCGGCGCCTTCGGCAAGATCGTCGATTCGGTGGTCAGCGACCTGATCATGCCGGTGGTGGGGCTGGTCTTCGGCCGGCTGGATTTCTCCAACCTGTTCGTGGTGCTGGGCACCGTGCCGCCCGGCGTGCCGCAGACGCTGGACGCGCTCAAGAAGGCCGGCGTTCCGGTGCTGGCCTACGGCAACTTCATCACCGTGGCGGTCAACTTCCTGATCCTGGCTTTCATCATCTTCATGATGGTCAAGCAGATCAACCGCCTCAAGCGCCAGGCGCCGGCACCCGCGCCGGCCCCGGTGGCAACGCCGGAAGACATCGTGCTGCTGCGCGAGATCCGCGACAGCCTCAAGCGCTGAAAGGCCGGGCGCGCGGCGCGCCCGGAGCACCCGGCGCAGGCGGCCTTCCGGCCGCTCAGGCGGCCGAGGCCAGCCGCCGAGCCATGCGCACGGCCTCGATCAGGCTGGAGGCATCCGCAATGCCCCGTCCGGCGATGTCGAATGCCGTGCCGTGGTCGGGGCTGGTGCGCACCAGCGGCAGGCCGAGCGTCACGTTCACGCCCTTGTCCACGCCCAGGTACTTGACCGGGATCAGCCCCTGGTCGTGGTACATCGCCAGCACGGCATCGAACTCGCCCGCGCGCTGCGGCGTGTGGCGTGCCCGCATGAAGACGGTGTCCGGGGCGTAGGGGCCGTGCGCGTCCACGCCCAGGCGGCGCGCGGCCTCGACGGCCGGGGCGATCACTTCCAACTCTTCACGGCCGAACAGGCCGCCCTCGCCCGCGTGCGGATTGAGCCCCGCCACGCCGATGCGCGGCGCGCGGCCCAGGCTGCGCGAGAGCGC
>NZ_BAAJYT010000027.1:0-32674 GCF_057541515.1 Acidovorax sp. KNOB132 | reverse complement strand
CAGCAGCCGCAGCAGGCGCTGGTCGTGCCGGTCGTGCGGCCTCGTCCGCCGAGCGGTAGTCGAGCCACGCGCCCGCCAGCGCCAGGGCGCACAGCGGCAGGATCAGCAGCAGCAGCAGCCGGATGCGCAGCGCGGAGGTCATGGCGGCGGCCGGGGTGTGCAGGTGCAGGGGTGGGCGGGCGCGGAGACGGCGGGGCGCGCTCAGCCGCGCGGGGGCTGCAGCTCCAGCCGGTAGCCGAAGCCCCGGATGGAGCGCAGCGCCACGCCATTGGGCTCCAGCTTGCTGCGCAGGCGGGACACGTAAACCTCCACCGCATTGGGCGTGATTTCCTTGTCCCAGCCGGTCAGGGCCTGCAGCAGCTTTTCCTTGCTGGCCGGCTTGGGCGCGTGGATCAGCAGGTATTCCAGCACCGTCCACTCGCGCGGGCCCAGCTCGATGGGCTGGCGCGCGTGGGGATCGCTGGCGGTGCGGATGCTCACGGTGCGGCCGGCGGTGTCCAGCTCCAGCGGCCCGAAGCTCAGGATGGCCGTGGTCGCGGCCTGAGAGCGCCGCAGCAGGGCGCGCAGCCGCGCCAGCAGCTCGGGCAGCTCGTAGGGCTTGACCATGTAGTCGTCAGCACCCAGGTCGAGCCCCTGCACGCGGTCGTGCAGGGCGTCGCGCGCCGTGAGGATGAGCACCGGCATGGCCGGATGGGCCATCTCGGGGCGGCGCAGGCAGCGCGTGAGTTCCAGCCCGTCCATGCCCGGCAGGCCGATGTCGATGATCGCGGCGTCGAACGATTCGGTGCGCAGCACCTCTTCGGCCCGCTCGCCGCTGCCCACCCAGTCCACCGCATAGCCCGCGTCGGTCAGGCCCAGCTTGATGCCGCTGGCCAGCATGACGTCGTCCTCGACCAGCAGCAGGCGCATCGCCCTGTCACCCGCTCAGGAACGGACCGGCGCGGCCCCGCCGGGGGCGGCGCGCTGCACGGCGGGCGAGGCGCAGACGGGCATCTCAGTGGCTGCGGATCATGGTGCCGTAGGCCTGCTCGGTCAGGATTTCCAGCAGCATGGCGTGCGGCACGCGGCCGTCGATGATGTGCACCGCGTTCACCCCGGCCTTGGCGGCATCGAGGGCGCCGGCGATCTTGGGCAGCATGCCGCCGGAGATGGTGCCATCGGCGAACAGCGTGTCGATCTCGCGGGCGGTGAGGTCGGTGAGCAGTTCGCCCGCCTTGTTCAGCACGCCCGGGATGTTGGTGAGGAGCACGAGCTTTTCGGCCTGCAGCACGGTGGCGAGCTTGCTGGCCACGACGTCGGCGTTGATGTTGTAGCTCTCGTTGTTCTCGCCGAAGCCGATGGGGCTGATGACGGGGATGAACGCATCGTCCTGCAGCGCCTTGACCACGCTCGGGTCGATGGAGACGATGTCGCCCACCTGGCCGATGTCGTGCTCGATGCTCGGGTCCTTGTTGTCCACCATCTTGAGCTTCTGGGCGCGGATCATGCCGCCGTCGCGCCCGGTGAGGCCCACGGCCTTGCCGCCCGCCTGGTTGATCAGGCCCACGATGTCCTGCTGAACTTCACCCGCCAGCACCCACTCCACGACTTCCATGGTTTCGGCGTCGGTCACCCGCATGCCCTGGATGAACTGGCCCTTCTTGCCCAGGCGGTTGAGCGCGGTCTCGATCTGCGGGCCGCCGCCGTGCACCACCACCGGGTTCATGCCCACCAGCTTGAGCAGCACCACGTCCTCGGCGAAGTCGGCCTGCAGCGCCGGGTCGGTCATGGCGTTGCCGCCATATTTGATGACCATGGTCTTGCCATGGAACTTGCGGATGTAGGGCAGCGCCTGGGCCAGGATTTCGGCCTTGTCGCGCGGAGCAATCGAAAGAAGGTCGGTCGTCATGAAGAGCTCGCGGCTGAAGGAGCGGTTAAGCGATGGAGATGCGCATTGTGCCTTGCCCCGGCCCCCGGACGGCGCTGGGGCGGGACGGGCGCAGGAACGGGCCCGGACGGCACCGGGCGATGCCATTCAGCATCGGCCCGTGGGCGGTCTTCAATGCCGCAGCCAGCTGGGCACCTTGAAGCGCACGATGGCCAGGTAGGCGGAGACGTAGGCGATCATGAACAAGGCGCAGAAGATCGCCAGCACGACCGTGTTGCTCCAGAACAGCACCGCGGGCACCACCGTCAGCAGGGTAAAACCCCACAGGTAGGGCGAGGTGCGGTTGTTGCGCATGAGCACCCGGCGGGACTCGTCGTCATGGAACACCCCCGCGCACGATGCGCCGGTAGATGAGCTGATGGAAGTGCAGCGCGTCCGCCACGCCGGGCGAGACCCCGCGCACCAGCTTGCGGTAGATGGAGAAGACGGTCTCCCAGACCGGGTAGATCAGCAACAGCATGGGGAACCAGGGCGACACGTCCTGGTTGCGCTGCACGAGCGAGATGCTGCCCAGCGCGATCACCACGCCCCAGATGTAGGAGCCCCCATCGCCGGCGAAGATCATGCCGCGCGGGTAGTTCCACACCAGGAACCCGGCCGTGGCCGCCGCCGTGCACACGAACAGCGTCGCGAGCGACCGGTCCCCCACCTGCAGGCTGACGTGCGCCAGCGCCAGGCAGACGATGAACGCCACCATGCCCGCCAGGCCGTTGTAGCCGTCGATGATGTTGAAGGCGTGCGGCAGGCCGGCCACCGCCAGCACCACGATCACCATGCCCAGCCAGGGCGTCTGGGCCAGGAAGCCGTCCAGCCAGGGCAGGCCCATGCGCTGCACGTTCAGCTGCAGCACCATCAGCGCCAGCCCGCCCGACAGCGCCGTGAGCAGCAGGCGATAGCGCACGGTCAGGCGCTGCGTCAGGTCTTCCACGATGCCGCCCACCGCCGATGGCAGGAGCGCCACGATCCACCAGACCACCCAGGCGCCGAGCCGCAGCGAGCCCGGATCGCCCATCCACGACGTCTGAACCACCCCCAGCATCCAGCTGCAGACCATGCCGGCCAGCAGCGCCGCCCCGCCCAGCCGGGGAATATCCCCCAAGTGGAACCGCTGCGGCATGGTGTCGCCATACACGGACGCGTGGTCGCGCCCCCAACGGACGATGCCCGCAGCCACCAGCGTGGAAACCAGAAACGCAACCAGAGACAACCAGATCATGGAGCGCCGATGGTATGCGGGCCGCGGGGGCCCTCCGGTAACAAAGATCGTGCCTGCCGATACACCGGCGAGCGCCACAGCCGCCACAGGCTGCGCACGTGCCAAGCGAGGTAGGCCATGCGGCGCTGGCTGTCGCGCTGCCCGACATGGCCCACGCGGGCCGCGCCCTTGTGCAGCCGCAGGCCCCTCAGCCGCATGCGCAAGCTCAAATCCACATCCTCGCAATACATGAAATACCCTTCATCGAATCCCTCCAGCGCGTCCCACACCGCCCGCCGCATCACCAGGAACGCCGCGTTCACCCAGTCCACCCGGTGCTCCCGTTGCCCGAGCACGCGGCGGCGCCACAGCGCGGCAGGCGACGGCAGCTCGCGCTCGGAATCCTGCAACTGGCCGCGGCCGTCCACCTGCTCCGGGTAGGCGCAGCCCACGTCCGCCGGCAGGGCGGCCTCGCACAGCGTGGGAAACGGGTTCGCGCCGAGCAGGCTGACGTCCGGATTCAGCACGCAGACCATCGGTTCGGCCGCCCCGCGCAATGCGCGGTTGTGGTTGGCGCCGAAGCCCAGGGGCGACGCATTGCGGCGAATGTCCAGCACGAAGGGCCAGCCTCCGGCGGGGGCCTGCGGCTCGGCCTCGGGCAGGTTGAGCGTGAGCACCACGCGCGAAACGCTGGCCCCGCACAGGCGCGCCAGATCCTGCAGCAAAACCTGCACCCAGGGCCCGTGGCCGTGGCTGATCAGCGAGACCACCAGGCCCCGTTCCGCATTGAGAGATGACATCATGAACACGCTATTGTCGTCTGCCTCGCACACCGTCCTGCCAGGCGGGCCGCTGCCATGCGCCCGTCATAATCCGGGGATGACCCAAACAATCGAGGATTTGCACGTCTATCTGCGCACCATCAAGCAAGACGAACGCACCTCCCTTTCCGTGCTGGCGAGCCTTGTCCGCGAGGGATCCACGGTGCTCGACCTGGGCTGCGGCAGCGGCGCACTCGGGCAATATCTGGCAGAGACCCGGGGCTGCACCAGCGATGGCGTGACGCTCAGCGAAGCCGAGGCCGAACACGCCCGCCCCCACTACCGGCGCGTGGAAGTGTCCGATCTGGAGACATGCGATCTGGTTACCCTTTTTACCGGCCAGCGCTATGACTACATCGTGTGTGCCGACGTGCTCGAACACCTGCGCCGCCCGGAGGGCATTCTGTCCCAATGCCGCGAACTGCTGGCAACCGGTGGTCAACTGCTGATTTCAGTACCCAACGCCGGCTACTGCGGCCTGGTGGCCGAATTGCTGCAGGGTGAATTCCGCTACCGGGAGGAAGGCCTGCTGGACCGCACCCACCTTCGCTTCTTCACCCGGCGATCATTGGGGCGGTTTCTGGGCGAGCAGCGCTGGGCCGTCGACCAGATCGACACCGTGCGCCGCGAAGTGCCCGAATCGGAGTTCAAGGCCGCCTTCGACCTGCTGCCACCGTCCGTGTCGCGCCATCTGCTCGGCGCACCCGATGCCATGGCCTACCAGTTCATCGCCGCGGCGCAGCCTGCCGCTCAGGCCATCGCCCTGGACCAGAGCGGCACGCCGGACCCGCAGGAAGCCCACGCCCTGTTCACCGCCCAGCTCTACCTGGGCCAGAACGGCGAATACGCCGAAGACCGCAAGCTGACCGCCACCGGCATCATCGGCCGCGAACGCCAGACGGTGCGCTTTGCCCTGCCTGAGACGCCCAGCCCCCTCACCAACCTGAGGTTCGACCCGGCGGACCGCCCCGGCTTCATGCACCTGCATGGCATCGCTCTGCGCAATGCCCAGGGCGACACGGTGTGGACGTGGCAGGCCGACACTGCATCGCGCTCGCTGCTGGCCCGCTCGCCCCACAGCCAGATCGTGTGGGAGCAGCCCATGCCGGCCGCCTCCCCCGCCACCTTGTTGCTGCTCACCGGGGACGACCCCTGGCTGGAGCTGCCGATCCCCCAGAATGTGCTGGCCGCCCACGCCGGCCCCGGGGCCGTGCTGGACATCGACCTGGGATGGCCCATGTCCGCCGACTACCTGACCCTGTCCGGCGCCGTGTTCCCCTTGCAGGACCGCATCGCCACGCTGGAAAAGGACGCGGCCCGGGCCCGGCACGAGGCCGAGCAGCGGCTGAACCAGACCCGCGAGGCGCTCGAACGGGAAAAGCGCGCTTTGGGCGAGCAAAAGGAAGTGCTCGAGGGCGACAAGCGCACCCTGGAGTACACCAACCAGGCCTTGCAGGAACACAACGCCACGCTCAAGGACAGCACCCAGACGCTGCTGCGCCAGCGGGCCGACCTGCAGCAGGAATCCGCCCAGTTCCAGCGCAACGCCACCCGACTGCAGCATGAACTGGGCCGCCTGCAACACGACTACGGCGCCCTCGCCCACCACTTGAAAACGATCGAAAACTCCACCGTGTTCCGCGCGACCCGCCCCCTCGTCCACACCAAGATGCGCGTGGACCGCCTTCTGGGCCGTGCGCCCAAGCATGCCGCCGCAGCGGCGGCGGAGGGGCCCGTGCAGGTCACGCCGCCGCAGCACCCCGTGGATGTGATCGTGCCGGTCTACCGGGGCTTGGCCGACACGCAGATGTGCGTCGATTCCGTGCTGGCCAGCCCGTGCGCCACGCCCTACCGCCTCATCGTCATCAACGATGCCAGCCCCGAGCCCGAAGTCACGGCCTGGCTGCGCCAGCGGGCCAAGCAGGACGAGCGCATCGTGCTGCTGGAAAACGAGGAAAACCTCGGCTTCGTCGGCACCGTCAACCGCGGCATGGCCCTGAGCGGCACCAACGACGTGCTGCTGCTCAACAGCGACACGGAAGTCGCCAACGACTGGCTCGACCGCATCCGCAACGCCGCCTACGGCGATGCCAAGGTGGCCTCGGTGACCCCGTTCTCCAACAACGCCACCATCTGCAGCTACCCGCGCTTTTGCAAGGACAACGACCTGCCGCCCGGCTACGACACGGCCCGCCTGGACGCGCTCTGCGCCAGGACCCACCCGGGCGCGGTCGTGGACGTGCCCACGGGCGTCGGCTTTTGCATGTACATCCGGCGCGATTGCCTGGTGCAGCTCGGCCTGTTCGATACCGAGCACTTCGGCAAGGGCTACGGCGAGGAAAACGATTTCTGCCAGCGCGCGCACGCGGCCGGCTGGCGCAACCTGCACCTGCTGGACACCTTCGTGCTGCACACCGGCGGAGTCAGCTTCGGCGACAGCAAGAGCCCGCGCGAACTCGCGGCCATGGAAACCCTGCGCCGCCTGCATCCGCGCTACGAGCGCGACGTGCATGCGTTCGTGCAGGCCGATCCGGCGCAGCCCTACCGGCTGGCGCTCGACGTGGCCCGCATCGCCGAAGCCGGCCTGCCGGCCGTGCTCGCCGTGCTGCACGACCGGGCCGGTGGCACGGTCCGGCATGTCCGCGAACTGGCCGCGCACCTGGCGGACCAGGCCACCTTCCTGACCCTCACGCCCGCGCCTGGGCACAGCGTGCGGCTGCGGATGGCGGGGCAGGACGAGGGCTTCGAACTCACCTTCCGCCTGAACGACCAGTACGACGACCTGCTCGGCGTGCTGCGGCAGCTGGGCGTGCGGCAGGTGCACTTTCACCACCTGCTGGGCCACGGCCAGGAAGTTCGCAACATCCCACACCTGCTGGATGTGCCCTACGACTTCACCGCGCACGACTACTACAGCTACTGCACGCACATCTCGATGACCGACACGACCAACCGGTACGCCGGCGAGATCGGTCCCGGGCAATGCAAGTGCTGCACGCCGGAGATGCATTCCCCCCTGGGCGGCACCGTCGCCGAATGGCGTGGCGCGAATGCGCGCCTGCTCACCGGCGCACGACGGGTGCTCGCGCCCAGCCACGACACGGCGCGGCGCATCGCCGGCTTCGCGCCGGCGGCGCACGTGCACGCCGTACCGCACACCGATCTGCCCGACAGCGCGGCGCTGCCACTGCCCGCGCCGCGCATGCTGCAGCCTGGCCAACGGCTGCGGGTGGTGGTGATCGGCGCCCTGAGCGCCATCAAGGGCGCGGACGTGCTGGAAGCCGTGGCCGCCGAGGCGGCCCGCCGCAACGCCCTCGTGGATTTCCACCTGATCGGCTACGGCTACCGCCACCTTCAGACGCAGCCCCGCGCCCGCCTGACCATCCATGGCGAGTATGAAGAGAAGGACCTGCCCGGCCTGCTGCAATGGCTGGAGCCGGACCTGGTCTGGTTCCCCGCCCAATGGCCCGAGACCTACAGCTACACCCTGAGCGCCGCGCTGCTGGCCGGCCTGCCGGTGGTCGTGCCCGACATCGGCGCCTTCGCCGAGCGGCTGGCGGGCCGGCCCTGGAGCTGGGTGCACCCCTGGGATGCCACGCCCGCCCAATGGCTGGCCTGGTTCACCGAGGTCCGCGACCGGCATTTCGCCCAGGGCGAGGCCCCGGCCCTGGCCGAGGCACAGCCGACTGCCCTCTTGCCGCATGAATCGTCCGCGCCGTTCCGCTACGAGACCGACTACCTGGCGGACTCCAGGCCCGTGGCTGCGCTGACTCCCATGACCCTGGCCGACCTGCAGCCCTACCTGCCCCAGGCCACACCCACCGCCGCCGCCAAATCAGGCGTGCTGTCGGCGGTGGTCTATCTGCGCTCGCTGCCGGTGCTGCGTGGCGTTGCACGGCGCATCCCGGCGCAGTGGCAGCGCCGGGTCAAGAACTGGCTGCAAGCCTGAACCGGCTTCGCGCCGCACGGCGCCGGAACGAAAAAAGGGCTGCCTTCTCCGGCAGCCCTTTTTGTTTTCGAAAGGCCCATCGACGCGCTCGGTGCGATGGATGGCACCGAAGGGCGATCCGGGCCCTATTTGCCCAGCAGCAGAAAGATCTCGTTGTTGAGCAGCAGTTCGTCCGGGTATTGGCCGTGCAGGGCCGCTGGAATGTCCATCTGCACACTGCGCCGCTCCTGGCGAATGACCCGAAAGCCCACCCGGGTCATCAGGGCCACCAGCTCGTCCGCCGTCAGCCGGTTCAACGCCTTGTACTCGTTGAAGACGAACTTCTTGTACCCCTCGACACCGAAGTCGTCGAAGCCGAAATCGCGCTCGGCGCCATCGATCGGCCCTTCGTGCGCCTGGATGATGGCCCACAGCTCGTCATCGCTCACCAGCAGGTGGTGCCAGGGCACCTCGTCATAGCGCCGCAGGTGCGAGCCGAAGGGAGAAAAATACAGCGGCTCGATCTGCAGGAAGAACACGCCCCCGGGATTGAGCGCCGCGTACAGGTCGCGGGCGATGGGTTCGAGCTGGTCCTGGCTCACATGCTCGAACGTGGACCAGCTGAAAATCCCGTCCACCGGCCGCCGTCCCGCCAGCGGGGTGGCGGGTGCGATGGTCTCGAAGCTCAGGACCTTCGGCACGCGGCGAAGCCCCAACTGCTCCTTCGCGATGCGCGGCAGCTTGGCGTACTCCTGCCGGATATCGATGCCATGGATCGACGTCGCCCCGTGGCGCAGGACCAGGGCCAGGTCCGTGATGCCGTCGCCACAACCGAAGTTGAGGAGCCGCGCCGTCTTCACATCCAGCGCCGAACCCAGCCAGTGCTGGACCACGTCGGCCGCATAGTGGAAGTGCGCCCGGAACCACTCGTCGGAAATGCGCTCGGCATCCCACTGGGGCGGTCCCCAAAATCGTTGCTGGATGCGATCGAACAGAGTGGTCATGGAGGGAAACGCCTGTCGCAGGATTTCAATCAGTCAAAAGGCTCGGAGCCAGGAAGAGGGTCAGGCCCACCACACCCTGCGCTCAGGGCTTGGCGAGCACATAGGCATCCTGGTGGTTCCAGAAATGCACCAGCGAGCGGTGAACGAGCTTGTCCGCACCCACCGTCTCCGCGATGCGCGCGAGGACGAAGTCCTCGGACGTGAACGCGGTGCCGTATTCCTGCACGTCGATGGCCTGGGATTCGCTGGAGGGAGCGAAGAAGAAGCCGTCCTCGTCCAGCGCAACGCTGTCGTGCGCCGCCGCCTTCAAGCCATGCGTGGAGAACACCAGAACCCCTCCAGGTGCCACGCCGTCGTACAGGCACTGCAGCCAGCGGGCCCAGGTGCGGCGCGGCAGGTGGCTGAACAGCGACAGCACGAACACCACGTCGTACTGCTGATCCCACACCAGGCTTTCCGGCACCGTGGAAGACAGCACGCTCCGCACGCCGAAAGTGCGCTGCGCGAACGCCATGGCGTCCGGCACGACGTCGGACACCGTCACCCGGTCCGCACCCAGCGCCTTCACCAGATGCCGCGTGAAGCGGCCGTGCCCGCTCGCGAACTCCATGAACCGCGGGGTCTTGAGCAAAGGCCGATCCACGGTCTCCAGCAGCGTCATCAGCTCGGACAGCGTGCGCCAGCCATCCGCGAGATAGTCGCGCAGAGGGTTGGTACTGGAGGGATGGCCCTCGAAGAAACGGAAGATGTCGTCGGCGCGCGCGATCTCGCAGTTCAGCCCCATCATCTGGGAGAAGGCGCCCGGCAACGTGTGCTGCTCAATGAGCTGGTGGGCGGTGAGGCGCGTTTCGCGGTCCTGCAAGGCATGGCGCAAGGCCTCTGCGGCCAGGACGCGCTCGTCGCGTTCGAGGTGCTGGATTCCGAGGGCCAGCCAGTCGGAGGCCTTTTGAGGAGGGGCGGTCAGATCGTTCATGGGGTCAAGGGCCGGGGGAAGATCCTGCCGAAAGGCGGAAAATCGTCATTGGCAAAAAATGGCTCCGGCGCATATTCTACTAGGGCATTAAGCTATCAAAAATATAGCATCTCACTGGAGGGAGATCCCGGCCGTCCACGGCGGCAGAACGCAAGCGCCCTGCAGTGGGCCGGCCGGCATGCTCACCCCCAGTGGTGCGGCAATTTCACCAGCCCTGGCATGAGGGTTGGAGCGACCCAGTTGAAGTTCAGGAACTGGAACCACTCGTCGTACACCACCAGGCCGCTCTCGTCGAAGAGGAACGCACTGATCACGTAGTCCCCGCTGTGCAGCGGCAGGCTGGGAAACGTCAGCACCGAGCGCCACAGGCCATCGCCCAGCGACACGGGCGCCGCGCCCTCTTCGTGGGTGGCCAGCGACGTGATGCCGACCCCTTTGGACTGCTCGATCATGAAGCCGACATTGGGCCGCTCGCCCCCCCGGCCGCGCACGGTGATGTGGGCGATCAGGTCTTTGCCGGACAGCCGGCCGTAGCCGCCGTCCTGCGGTTCGCCCAGGTTCTGGATCTCCACCGACAGAATGCGGGCGGAGCCATCGTCGCGGGCCGGGGCATTGCCATTGCGCTGCCGGCGGCCGGCGGCGGAAGCTGCCGCAGCGTCTGAAGCCTCGGAGGCGGCTTCGCCGTCGTCCAGCGGAGCGCCGTTGTCCGGCGCGGGCGCATCGCTGGCGCCCTCCTGCCCCGCCGCCGCGTGGTGCTGGCTCTCTGCATTGCGCAGGCGGGAGTGCACGTCATAGGCGCCCAGCACGGGCTCCGTCAGTCCGAACTGCTTGACGCGCCCCCCGTCCAGCCAAAGCGCCAGATCGCACAGATGGCGGATGTGGTACGGGCTGTGCGAGCAGAACAGGATCGTGCAGCCGGCATTGCGGAACGCCATGATGCGGTCCACGCATTTCTTCTGGAAATGCTGATCGCCCACCGCCAGGGCTTCGTCGATGATCAGCACGTCGGGCTGCACCGCGGTCACCAGCGCGAAGGCCAGCCGGACCGACATGCCCGAAGAGTAGGTTTTGACCGGCCGGTCCAGCGCCTCGCCCAGCTCGCAGAACTCGATGATCTCCGGCTCCAGCCGCTCCATCTCTTCGCGGTCGATGCCGATCAGGCTGCCGCCGAAATACAGGTTGTCGCGGCCGCTGAAGTCGGGGTGGAAACCCGCGCCCAACTCCAGAATGGCAGTGACCCGGCCCACCCGCTCGATCGAGCCCGTGGAGGGCTGCAGCGTGCCGGCCAGCAGCTTGAGCAGCGAGCTCTTGCCCGCCCCGTTGTCGCCGATGACGCCGATGCACTGGCCGCGCTGCAGTTCGAAGGAGACGCCTTTCAAGGCCCAATGGCTGCGGTGCGCCGATCGCCCGGTGATCAAGGACTTGAGCCGCTGGCGGGGAGAGGCGTAGAGCTTGTACTCCTTGCCCACATTCGTAACCTTCAGCACCGTGCTGCCGGTTGTTACGCCAGCCGCTTGGCTGCGTCCTGTGCTCTCGCTCATAACCAATCCACCAACTGGTCGCGGCTGCGCTTGACCACTACATTCAACGCGAGTGCCACCACCACCACCCACGTCAATGCGACCCACCACACAATCGGTGGCGGCAGCACGCCCTGCAGCAGCACCTGCTGGTATCCGATGACCAGCGCAGTCATCGGATTGAGCCACAGCACCCAGCGCCAATTCTCAGGGAACAGCGTCAATGGGAAAAGAATCGGAGTGAGGTAGATACCCACAGACAGCAGAAAGCCGACCAATTGGACGGTATCGCGCAGCGCCGCCGCCAAAATGGCCAGCAAGTAGGCGATCAAAACGCTCATCACGAATTGCAGCGCCATCAACGGCAGGATCGCTGCGACAGCAGGGCGAAAGCCATGCAGCGGAGTGTAGGCAAGGGCCACCAATGCGAGCAGCGGTCCGAAAATCACGCAGCTGGCCATCACCGATCGCGTAGTGAACAACACGGGTGGCAGGGGATTTTTCTGCAACATGCTGCCCGCTTCTATCAAGCTGTTCATTCCCCGTGACACGGCATCGCAGAACGCCATCCAGGGAAGTGCACCCACGATCAGAAACGTACCTACTGCATGCGTAGGGGCCCCCTCGCCCAGTCGCATGGAAAACACCACGTCGAAAACCAGGTAGTACGCCGCCACAGTCAGCAAAGGCTGCAGATAGGGCCAAAGCACGCCAACCGCCGTTCCGGCATGCCGTGCCGCCACTTCGCGGCGAGTCAACACCCACACCAACGATCGAGCGCTCCACACGGAGCGCCACTCATTCCATAAAGTTTGCATGCAGGAACAGAGAGAAGAGCAGGTCCGCCTCAAAGCAGACCTGGAAAAGTGCGAGGACCAGCCGTCTTATGCCAAGCCAGTCGGTCCTTCAATAGCGAACACCAGGATCAGTTGAGCGGCTTCAACTCAGTTGCATGCTCTGCCGCAAACTTGGAAATGGCCTGTGCATCCACAGTCATATCCTGTTGCAATTTTTGAGCCTCCGCCACACGCGCTTCTTGGCGAACATTGTTGCGAACTTCATTCATCAACTCTTCGCGCACCTCGGCAAAGGGTTTGGTCGTCACAGGTTTGCGATCCTGCAATTGCAGGATGTGGTAGCCGTATTGTGTTTTGACGATTTCGCTCAGATCTCCAGACTTTTGCAACGCAAAAGCAGCGACTTCAAATTCAGGCAGCATGCGTCCACGCTCGAAAAAGCCCAGATCACCACCTTTGGCGCCACTGCGCTTGTCAGCAGATCGCTCACGAGCCATCTGGGCAAAATCCGCACCGGATTTCAATTCCTCCAGGGCTTTTTCCGCTTGAGCGCGAGATTCTGCCTCGGTTCCGCCAATCAGGATGTGGCGGATTTGCACCTGCTCTGCCGTCTTGAACCGTTCGGGTTTGGCTTGATAGATGTTGCGAGCAAGCGCCTCGGCTACAGCATCAGTCGGCGTATGCGCAGCGTCGAGCTTCGCAAGCCAAGCGTCAGATAGCGCCTTGTCCCGAGCCATGCGCATGGCCGCAACGACCGCCGGATCAGTAGCCAGTCCCTCAGCTTCCGCCTTGTCTGCCATTGCGCGGCGCGCGTATAGATTGCCAACGATCTGCGTCACTGCGCTGGACCGTGAAAGTACTTGAGCTCGGGCCTCTGCCGGAATCCGCTGCTCAGCGTCAGCTTCAACATCAAGTGTGGTAATCGCATTCTTGCTGCCCTTGACCAGTGGGACGTCTGAACCAGCAGCCAGTGCGGCGGAACCAGCGTGCAGCGCAATGACAAGAGCTGCAGAACGAAGAAAAAATGATGGGGCAAAAACACTATGCATGGATGAGCTCATCGGACCATTCGTACAGTTAAAAAAAAAAGGCGGGGGAAACCCCCGCCTTTCTTGGATCGCATTGCTGCGATTAAGTGCCGAAAAGATTAGTTAACGGTCTGGATACGCGTGCCACGGTGGGGCCACGTGATACCGAAGTTACCCGACACGCCGTTACCCACGTTGGGGTTCGTCAGCTTGATGAACGAAGCACCCAGGATTGGCAGACCGTTGCCACCGTTGGTGGTGTTGATCACGCCCCAGCCGTTGGTGTACGTACCAGCGGTGATGGTGGTGCGAGCAACATTGCCGCCCAGCGACGAGGCGCCTGCGTCAGCGAAGGCCAGCACGCTGGTTTCGCCGCAGAAACGCACGACGGAAGGAGCCAGCGGGTTGCCTGGCGAGAACACAGGAGGCGTACCCACTGCGCCAGCGGTCGTTTCTTCGCGGTTCCAGAAGCGTTGGCCGTCGGCGTTCACGCAGATGTTACCGACAGAGTCCACGCTGGTGTTAGCAGGCAGGAACCATTCGCCGCCAGCAACCGTGCCACCGTTCAGTTGCGAGAACAGACGATAGTTAGGAGCTGCAATACCGGTAACGGTCACACCGTTGTTGGTGTTGCTAGCAGCGTAGTTAGCAACCACGCTGTAACGGCGGGTAGGCATAGAGAAAACCCAGTCCGTCTTGGCAGAGATCGACGTGTCCGAAGCGTACTGGTTGGTGATCGAGGTCACAGCCAGAGCCGTCGTCAACAGGTCAGCCTGTTCCAGCGGTGCGGTCGTTGCCGAAGCAGGAACTGCAGCCGTGTAAGGCGTGGACATGTCAGGCAGATCGAAGAACGAAGCAGCCAGCGTGGCGGCGCCCAGAGGGGCAGCATACGTGCCACCGGTCGTGCCTTGCGAAGCAGGACGTGCATCCGTACGGAACAGTGGGTCAGCCGTGAAAGCATCCACGTTACCAGCCGAAGCGTTCGTTTGCGGGAAGTGCACGAAATTGCCACGGCCATCAGCGCCGTTCACAGCAACGCGGGCAGCCACCGAGGTAGCAGCGCCGGAGAACGTCGTCGTTTGTGGCAGGTTCAGGATGTACCAGTCGCCCATCAGGCCGGTAGAAGGCGTGTTGAAACCAGCGGTAGCAGCGTCTGCTTGCGTGGTGTAGTTCGTCACGGCAACGTTGTTCAGCAGCGTTTGAGCCACGGAACCGTCCACCGAGCAAGGTGCCACGTTGTTGGAGTGCTTGATAGCGCCGTACAGCGTAGGAGCAGCAGCCGTGCCACCGTTGTTTGGAGGAATGTCAGCCATGTTGAAGATTTCAACGTAGCCTTCACGGGTTTGGTTCGCCTTGTCGCCAGCAGCCAGGCTAGGATTCAGACGGTCCAGAATGAACTTTTGTGGCACGTTGGCGGTCAGCTTAGGCACCGTGCAGGTGTTGTCAGCGGTCACGATTTGTGCAACGCCGTCAGAACCTTGCGTCACAGCAGCCGTCCACACGTCGCCTGGAGACATGAAGACTTGGAAGTCAAGAATGTCGTCAGAGTTCGAAGCGCTGCGGAAACGCACCTTCACGGCCTTGCCGTTGGAGGTATCGGTGTTCACCACATGGAACACGCTCATGTTGTTGTTTTGAGCGGTGAAATATGGCACCAGCAGGTTATGGCCCACGCCGGCGTCCGAGATTTGCAGCACGGTAGCGTTCGTGGTGGTCAGTTGAGTCGTTCCATTGAACGTACCCGTGCCAGGCACGACGCCAGCCGATGCAGCACCGGCAAAGCCCAGGCCACCAATCATGGCAGCAATGCTCAGGGCCAGAACATTTTTTCTCATATCAAGAACTCCAGTTGAAAAGTTGGTAAGCGCAACTACCACGATTGATTACGCTGACGGATGGTAGCACAGCACTTTGGATGGAAGTACAGCGAACATGCCGTGAAAAAAGAGGTTGTCGAAAATACGCAACACTGAGATTGCAAGCGTGACGACACCATGCAGCTTGGCGTCAACCTGAGGTAAGCGCCAACCCACAATGCTCTCAGCTCTCCTGAAAGTGCCACCACTGGCCGTCTTCAAGAAGCCACACTTCATTCACATACATGGGGACGATGGGCAAGTTCAGTCCTGGTATGCCAGGCTTCACGTCCAGCCTCACCTGCGTTTCGCATCGAACAGCATCGCATGTCACTTTGGTCACTTCGGCAGCCTTGGCAGCTACCGAAGCGCCATACTGCTTGCTGAACTGCTCCGCGGTGCGTAGTTTACGGTACGCAGGCGTAGACAGCGCATACGCCGCCTCATATTTACCCTCGAGTCGGGCCTTCCAGTACGCCTCCGCTCGTTTTTTGAACCACCTGCTCGGGCGTACCACCGCCCATGCTTGCACACCCAGCCAGTGCAATAGCAGCCGCAACAAGCGCTATCGCCCTCACGGATCGATAGTGAAATTTAGCCATGCCTATTAGACCTCCATACAAAAAACTTAAAAAATCATTCACTGCGTCGGCAGCGACTGGAGCGGCGGACGCGGCGAGGGCAGCGGCGCTGCGCTGCCACGCTCTTGTAGCTCGATGGCCCGCAACCCCTTGAGTCGGTCGCGCAGGTCTTCACTGACTTCACGTATATCCACATCGTTCCTGACAACCCGTGGAGTGATGATGACGATGAGCTCCGTACGATTCCCTGTCACCGTATTGGATCGGAACAGATTGCCCAGAAGCGGCACGTCCTGAAGAAGCGGCACGCCGGAACGGCCAGTGTTCGAGTTGTCTTTGATCAACCCGCCCATCACGATCGACTCACCTGAACGCACCGCGACTTTGCTGCTGATCTGCCGCTGCAAGAAAGATCTTTGGCCTGTGGGCGTATCTACATTGCCCACATCAGTCACGGTTTGATCCAATTGCATGGAAACAATGTTTCCTGCATTCACAGAGGGCGTAACCGAAAGATTGACGCCCGTGTCCTTGTACTGGATGTTGCTTGTCGTCGCGTTAGGATTGTCTACAAACGAGGTCGTCGAGGTTCGAACGGGTGTCTGATCCCCCACGCTGATCGCAGCCGTGTGGTTGTCCAACACCATGAGAGAAGGGCTGGAAATCATTTTCACCAGCGATTTCTCAGCCAAAGCGGTCAATGTCGCTTTAATCGCTCCCGCGGCGTTTCGCAAAGTGTAAGAGAATCCTGGCGTGACATTATCACCAAAAGCTGGCGTGCCAAATATCGAACCCGATCCGGAGTATCCAGACCGCGCATCATTACTGAAGGCCCATTGCAATCCATACTGAAGATTGTCATTGAGCGTAACCTCAATAATACTGGCCTCAATAAGCACCTGCGTCGGGGGCAGGTCAAGCCGCTTCAGGCTCGACTCAATCTTGGCGTACTCCATTCGGGTACTCCACACGAGCACCGAATTGTTCAATTCATCCGCCATTACCCGAATTCCCAAATTTCCGCCAAGGGAGGAAACGTTTGCCTGCCCGGAATTTCGGCTTCCTGTGCTGTTGCTGTTATTCAGGCTGTTAGATGACGAAAAGGAATTGCCAAAGCCGCCCCCCCCAGACAAGGAACCTCCGGATGATCTGCCAAAGCCACCTCCATACCCTCCTCCGCCAGCGAAAGCATTGGAAGTGGTACCAAACCCAGTCGAACCCGATTGACCGAAGGAATTTGCAGACGAACCACCAAGTCCTGGCGCAACCCCGCTATTTGCGATCTGGCTGAAACCTGAGCCTCCACCGAAAATACCGTTCAGGACACTCGACAGATGCGCAGCGTTGCCGTTCTGCACCTGGTAGATGAACAATTGCGGTTCATTGCCGCTGTCGCTGGGCTGGTCCAACTTCTCGATCCACCGCCGGGCTTCCTCCAGATAGGAGGCTCGAGGCGTAACCACCATGATGCTATTAATGCGCTCGATCGGCATGATGCGCAAAGCACCAAACAAGGGATTGTTTTCACCCAGCGTGGCTGCACCGGCAGCCGCCTGCGCATTGGCACTTCCCGCCGCAACAGGCGCGGTTGAACCGGTCGTGCTCCCACGCCCCGGCGTGGCCGTAGGCACCGCGCCTCCGCCGCTGACCAAGCGCAGGGCTGTTTCCACCTCGTTGATAGATGCATGTTTCAGCGGGAATACGCCTACCGACATTCCTTTGAGCAAATCAATATCGAAGGTGTTCACTAAATCTAACCAACCCTCTGCCTGCGTCCGGGTTCCGTTCAGGATCAGAAGATTGCGCATATTGTCGACGCGCACGATGGCGTCCGGGGGCACCATGGGCCGCAGAATCGATGCCATCTCCGCAGCGCCGATGTATTGAAGCGGCACGATGATGGCACCAGAACCGGGAGTCAAGGGGGCAGAGCTGATTTGGCGAACGGAGACGCCAATGGCCTTCAGGGCATCTGGCCTACCGACGTGGTAGTTCCCCGAGCGTCACGCACCATGGCAAGTCCGTTGGCTTGCAAAGAACTCTCAAGCAGGAACACCGCCTGATCCGGCGTGATCGGGACGCGCGTCGCCAAAGTAACGGTGCCATTCAAAGGAGGATGCAGGACATAGTCCGTCTTCAAAATATCGCCCAAAATGGTACGCACCACTTCGGATACCGGAGCTTCTTCAAAATTAAAAGACAACGGAGCGCCCTGAAGGGCTGCAATTGGCTTGGCAGGAGCGATGACGCGGTCATTGCCAAGAATGAATCGGGGTTCTGGAGCAGGAGGGTTTCCCTCCCCGGAAGATCTGTCTGTTTTAGCGGGGTTGGTATTGGCGGACGACTCACCTGCTGCCCCTGGCTTCACAGCGCCACTGGATTCCGTGACGATATTGCTGCCACCGGGCGCGGGAACCGTCTGTGAAGTTTGAGCCACTGCCATCTGGGAAGCAGCCAGCGCAATGGCGGTAAGTGCGTGTCGGTAAGGGGTCATGACTACTTGCCTGAAAACGAAAGGGACTGGCGAAATGGTCTTTGCGCTCATTGAGCACGGCCACCGAATGTCGCGCGAGGAGGGGCAGAGGGACGGGCAGGCTGATCACCCCCTCTGCCAATCGATGTAGGAGCGCCAACAGGCGCAACCGGCGCCATGCCGGTATAAGCGGTTACTGCGGCACGGGGAAGTTGTAGAACACGGGTCTGGCCACCTTTGGCGAATGTAACGTTACGCCCGGCGATGGATTGAAGCGTCCAGCCGTCAACATTGTCGTTCAGCCGGGCGCGGCGATGTTTGCCTGCCACCTCAATAATGATCCCGCCTGCGCCGTCTCCAACGAACACGCCGGAAAGCCTTGCGGTGCTAAGGTTGTCGACAGGCGCTTCTTCACTGACCTTGGGTGGCGGGGGAGGAGGAGGAGGCCTGCGAGTGAAAGCAAATATTGGGCGATCCAGCATGGCAATGAATTGCCCGGTGTCCGCATTGGTGACACCAGGCAATGCCGGTAGCATGGCTGCAAAATCAGTTCGATGGGGCTCTGGCGGTTGCCAGTGCACATTGCGGACACTGCCATCCGTATCGACCCACATCCACCCCAAGAGGAGGAGCAAAGCCGCATTGACCAGCAGCAGCAGATGCAAGGTATAGCGCTTCATGTACGCTCCCGCAGAACACTGAGGCCAAATTGCGCTGACAGCCGGGGGGCGGCTTTCGGATCTGGGTTGCCGTAGCCTTGTATCTGAATATCCAGATCGTTGATGAGAATGATGGGCAACTGACTAGTGAGAACTGCCAAAGCGCTTTGAAGGGCCAGCATCTCACCTTCGGTGCGAACGGTTAAGGGGATCCGATCGAAACCCTTTTCATCTTTCGCAGGGAGCACCTGGCTGCTGATCACTTGCAGTCCAGCCGCACTGAAGATTTCCCTGATCCGCTGTTGAGCGGCATTACCCGTCTGATTGGCATCCTGTGACGCAGGATAGATATATTGCGTTCTCGCACCACTTGCGCTGGAAAGCAGCGCTTCGATATCAGCCCGCTGGGCCTCCAAGCCCAACAGGCGGGCATAGCGCGGCGCCATTTGCGCCAACTGCGCCTCTGCCTTTTGATGCTTCTCCTGAACGTACCAACCCAGCAGCGCCAGAGGAACAATCGCCAAAGCCACTGTGCAGAAGAGGATCACTCCTTCACGGGATGAGAGGCGTTTCATGGCGGGGTTCGGTTCGCAGAAGATGAAGAAGGACCGGCAGGGGCTTTTGCTGGGCTGCCGCCAAATGTAGGGGTGGCACCGCCAAAAAGCCGCCTTACCTGCCGCGGGGGCAGGCACCGCAGGTCCGGCGGTATTCGCTGCGGGCGTGGCCGGCACCATGGTTGTAGGAATCGCCGCCGAAGCCGCCGCACTACTTGCGCTTGATGCTGCAGCACTAGCCACAGCGTTTGCTGGCAAAGCAGGGATCACCGCCCCGGAAGCTGCTGCCGAGGAGGCTGCGCCCGGAGTATTGCCTGCCACACCAAAAACATGTGGATCCAGCATGAACTCGATGGCAAACATCTCCTTGGCAGAATTGCCCATACGGGTCGCAGCAGACGGCGCGCGGACCTCGCGCAGGCCGGGCTCGTTCCCAAGGAGTTGCATCAAAGCCGCTGCATTGTTGGTCAACCCCACAATGGTCACTTTGGCACCCTGAAGACGAAAGCTCTGAAGATAGGTGTCGTCCGGGAGCAGCTGAGTTAACTTGTCCAGCACCTTCAAAGGCTCAATGCGTGTACCGAGCACCTCCGACAACATGCCGATTTTTTCTGCGGACTGCATGAGCGCATCGCGCTTAGCAACGACCGGCGCCGTTCGTCGAGCAGCGTCTTGGTAGCTTTGTGCGGCCTCAATCGCACGCTCACGCAACTGAAGCGTTGGAGTCATGACAATGGCCACCGTTAGCAGGGCCATCACCGCCAGCAGCCCATAACCTGTCCGCCGCCATCTCAATGCATGGGCATGCCGCAAGCCTTCACCATAGCCTCGCATGACGATCGGACGCAGTTGGCTGCTACGCACCCAAACTTCAGGATCCGAGACACCGCCCAGTCGGGCTGCCTGCGACGCAAGATATTGCGCAACTTGTTTACGGGACGCCAAAGCCAGTTCGATCTTGGCACTGCCCGCCGGCGCATCGACCGTTTTGCCGCCCCAAACCAGATCCGAGTCTGAAAACGGACTGATGGCACGGACTTCCAAAGCCCCCGCCTTGACCACATCGGAGTCAGACATGGGAGGAAGGGTAAGGGTCCGGCGCAGCACAAGCTCTTCCGGCAATTCGACAGCGGTGAAGCTGGCTTTGATGGGGCCGGCCACCTTGGATTGCTTCTCATCGCCAAGCCAGAACGAAAGACCATCACCAGGGTGCAACAACACCACAGGCGCTGATGGCGTTAGCCAGGAAAACAATGGCCACGCGTGCATGCCCTGCCAAGGACTTCGGATTTCACGCCAAAGTGCGTGCAGATCGACTCCCAGAAAACGGGCATCGGAGGAAATGGAGGGCATGGTGACTCAGGGGTTTAACGTATCACGGGTTCAACGCTCGAACTGGTGCGAAAGGTATGCCACGGCACACCATCCTTAGCGCGGGCGTTGAAATCGATGCTGCGCGACACGCGCAGCCAGACACCGTCCGGCATGGGAACCCTTGCTTGGATTCGAACCCGCCGAACCGTCGAGTTATCTAAAAATGCGGGCTCCAATGCCGTGGTATCGATGCCCTCCGCCCCGGCCTCCCGTTCAGCCGCGATCCGCATGGCGACTGCAGCATTGCCTCCGGCGAGGACTGTCAACACTTCAACGGGGGCAGCCATCGGATTGACCATGCCGCGCCCACGTACATCTGCAGTGATGAGCGGAGAAAGTCTAGCATAGAGGGTGTAGTCGAATCCTGGCACCTTGAGCAGGTCTTCCTCTGATTCAAAACGCTGCGGAACACCTTGTGGATTGCGACGTTCCCGCATGTCCACCGTGGCTTGCGCAAGTCCCTGAGCGACATCAGGAGACACCCCTCCGGCCACGGCAATCAGTCTTGCCAACAAAGCGACGGGAGCGCCGTTGATATCGATCAGTCCGTTCAACGGCATGGCCTGGACCTGCATTGACACCCCTCTGTACGCGATCTGCGCCTGTCTAGTACGGTTCATTTGGGTGTTGGTGGCAACGATGGCCTGCAGTGCCAGTTGAATGGCGCCATCTCCCAGCGCCTGTGCTTGAACATTCTGACGCGACAAAGTCATCATTCGGGCTTCTTCGCGGACCGATTTGGTAAGTCCTGAAACGATGATCGTGAGGGCTGCAACCATCCAAAGTACGGCCAGCAAGGCCATACCAGATTGCGTCTTCTCACGAGAGTTACCCCGCCCACACCGGCTCATCAGTTGCTGCCTCCAAAAGTGGCACCATTACTGGCAGGGTCGCTAGAGGGCAATACCCGCAACGGAATAACGATGTCTGGCCACGCGGAGGACGACGTCGCGATTGCCATCGACACTCGCTGAGGAGTCCGGTCCACGATGGTCCATGGCGCGCCCCAGACAGGCGGCTCTTCATTGGGATCTTCGTAACGCAATGCGAAGCCGGTCACATCATCCACCAGCACGTAGCTTGCGGCCTGGCTCCAGTCTGGCAGCACGCCTCCTTCGATCCATGGCAAATACCGCAGAACCAGCGCACGTCCAGCCGGTTGGTCTACCACTCCCAGTCGAAAATGGTAGCGCCCCCCCAAACCGTAACGGGCGGGCATGATGCCGACCCACGCCATTTCGTCGGGGAGGCCCACGAAGAAATAAGGGCTCTCTCCGACGGAAATGACCGCTGCCCGTTTCTGCAGGGATATCCGCCCGAGAACCGAGCGCAGAAAGCCATTTGCGACCCTCAATTCGTCGGTTTGCAGCACCCGGCGATCCACACGCTCCTCAGTCTGCGCCGTCGTGCGCAAAGCAGAACCCAACGCCAGCATCACCAAGGACAACAAAGTAATGACCACAAGCAGTTCCACCAGCGTAAAGCCGCGTTGGCGAAATGCTCCGGAAAACCCGCGCTGCATCAGTCTCATCGTGCCCGTCCCGGCTCAGGGGGTTTTCGTTGAGGCCGCAATGTGTTGAGTTCAAAACTGCGCAAACGCACGCCATCCGACCATGAGATCATGATGTTGACTTCATGCAGCGGAGGGATGGCCGGCCCATTGAACTCCGTGGCGTAAGGCGCGGTGGTCAGGCGCCATTGATAGCCAGCAGACTCTCCCGATTGATTCAAGCCTTGTTCTGGTATGGCATCCCGCAGGGAGAGCAGCGACTCTGCCAGAACCACTGCACGCTGGTAGCGATCCACGTCCGCGACATTGCGGGCACTGCCTCCCATGGCGCGATAAAGCATACCCAGCGAAAGGGCCATGATGGCGAAAGCCACCAGCAACTCCAGCAAGGTAAGTCCTCGCTGGTGGCGGTGCCTACGCTGCATCATTGGGTGAGGGCCTCTTGGGTCACCCGCCCGGACAGCCAATCCACTCGCAATCGAGTTCCGACCCCAGGAGCTCGCAAGATCTCAATACTCCCCCCCGTCGCCCCACCGGCAGGGAGAAACCGGATCGCTGCTTGGCTCTGTGCATTCAACTCCGTACCAGCAACGATGGCACGCAACTGCAGGGGTTCAGGTAACGGCTTCAAGGCGAGGTCGTTGCCGTACATGCGATTCTTCAAGTCCACAGAGAACCGGACCTCGCGTCCTTCCGCCATGGCGGTGAAGCGCGCGGCTCGCATTTGGCTCATCATCGTGCGAACCGTGTCACGGTACTGCGCAGAGTCACGCAACCGCTCGAAGGCCAGCGGTGCCAAGCCGATCACGAGCGCCAGGATCGCGAACACGACCAGCAACTCGACCAGCGTAAAGCCGCGCTCGCGCCGCATGGCAGGACGCCTGGAGATGCAGGAGATCAGGGCGTGTTGCGGATGTCGGCCGCTTCGCCTTCACCGCCGGGGGCGCCATCGGAGCCAAGCGACAGGATCTCGATGCCGCCGTTCGGGCCCGGGTTGGCATAGCGGTAAGGATGGCCCCAGGGGTCAGAAGGCACGCCGCCCTTGAGGTAAGGGCCTGTCCAGCCGTTCACGGAGCCGGGGCGCTTCACCAGTGCCTCCAGGCCTTCTTCGGTCGAAGGGTAGCGGCCTACGTCGAGCTTGAACAACTCCAGCGACTTGTCCAGGTCGGCGATCTGCACACCGGCCGTCTTGGCCTTGGCGCCGCCCAGTTGGTTCAGCACGCGGGGACCGACCAAGCCGGCGAGCAGCGTCAGGATGGCCAGCACGACCAGCAATTCGATGAGGGTGAAGCCGCGGGCGGATTTACGTTGCATAGGGGTGCCACAGGAGCGGCCAGCACGGGAATGCGCCATGGAAGAGGACTCCTTGGACAAACAAAAATTATACGGCGAGGTCATTGATGGACAGGATCCCGAGAAGGATGGAAACAATGATGGCGGCAATCAAAATACCCAGCACCAGAATGAGCACCGGCTCCACCAGCGTGAGAAGGCGTTTGATACCGGTTTCGACTTCGCGGTTCAATATATTGGACAGCTCGAGCATCATCTGACCGATGCGGCCGGTTTCCTCGCCCACCCGGATCAGGTTGATCGCCAGCGGTTCGAAGATGCCCGTCGCGGAAACGGCCTGGACAACCTTGCCCCCTTCTTTCACGATGGGCGCGACACGGGACAGGGCCTGCTGCAAGACCGTGTTGCTGACGGTTTCGGTCGCAATGTGCAGGGCCGTCAGCATGGGCACGCCATTGCCGAGCAAGGTGCCCAGGGAGCGCGAGAACAGCGTGAGCTGGTATTTCAGCGCCAGACGCCCCATGAGCGGCAGCTTCAGCAGCCGCGCCTGCCACCATTGGCGCCCGGCGGGAGAGGCCGCCCAGCGGCGCACCATCAGCCCCAGGCCCAGCGCCACGATGCCGATGAACAGGCCGTAGCGCGTGAAGGCATGGCCCAGCGCCATGACGATCTGGGTCGGCATCGGGAGCGCATCGCCCATGTCGGTGAACAGCTTCTCGAACTGCGGCACGACGAAACCCAGCATGGCGATGAGCGACAGCACGGCCACGCCCAAAAGGATCGCGGGGTAGATGGTGGCGGAGATGACGCTGTCGCGCAGTGCGCGCTGCCGCTCCATGTGCTCCACGAGCCGCTCCAGCACCGACGACATCTGGCCGCTGGCTTCGCCCGAGCGGATCATGTTGATGTAGAAATCGCCGAACAGCTCGCGGTGCTGCGACAAGGCGCGGCTGAGCGGCGTGCCGCCCTTGACCGCGTCCAGAATGCCTTGCAGCAGCTCGGCCATGCTGGGTTTGTAGCTCATGTCGATGAGCACGCGCAACGCGTTGTCCAGGGCCAGTCCGGCCCGCAGCATGATGGACAGCTCGGAGGTGAGCGCGAGCACATCGGCCGCCTTGACCGGCCCCTTGCCGCTGCGCCCCTTGGGCACGGCGGCGGCCCCGATGGCCTCGTTGGCGGAGGCGGTGCCCATGGCACTGCTGGCGCCCGGACCGGCCGAAGCGCCGATCGAGTCGCTGATGGTCAATGGCGTGAGACCCTGCGCCCTGAGTTGCTTGAGCGCCTGGGCTTCGTTGATGGCCGTGAGCCGGCCCTCGGCCACCTTGCCCGAGGCGGCGGCGGCCCGCCAGACGTAATCAGGCATCGGCTTGGTCCTGCGTCACACGGGCGAGTTCGTCGAGCGTGGTCATGCCGGCGGCCACCTTGCGCAGCCCGTCCTCGTACAGGTTGAGCATGCCGCCCTGCGCCGCCAGCGCATTGAGCGCGTTGGCATCGCGGCCTTCGATGATGGCGCGGCGCATGGGCTCGTCCAGCACGAACAGTTCATGGATGCCGGTCCGGCCCCGGTAGCCGGAACCTCGGCAGTGCTCGCACCCCACGGCCCGGTAGATGGCCTGGCCGACGCCGCTGAAGCGCGCCAGCCCCGTGCTCTGGCGCACGTCCTCGCCCGGCTCGAAAGGCTCCTTGCACTGGCCGCACAGCGTGCGCACCAGGCGCTGGGCCAGCACGCCGTTGACGGCGGAGGTGATGAGGTAGCCCTCCACACCCATGTCCTTCATCCGGATCACGGCGCCGGCGGCCGTGTTCGTGTGCAGGGTGGAGAGCACCAGGTGCCCCGTGAGCGCCGATTGCACGGCGATCTGGGCGGTTTCGCCGTCGCGCATTTCGCCGATCATGATGATGTCGGGGTCCTGGCGCAGGATGGAGCGCAGCGCGTTGGCAAAGGTCAGGTTGATCTGCGGATGCACCTGGATCTGGTTGATGCCTTCCAGCTGGTACTCGACCGGGTCCTCCACCGTGATGATCTTGTTGGCCCCCGCATCGATCTTCGACAAGGCCGCATACAGCGTGGTCGTCTTGCCCGAACCCGTCGGGCCGGTGACCAGCAAGATGCCGTGGGGCCGTGCGAGCAGGCTGTTGAACCGCTCCAGCGTGTCCTTCTCGAAACCCATGGTTTCCAGCTGCAGGCGCACGCTCGCCCGGTCCAGCACCCGCATCACCACGCTTTCGCCGTGCACGGTGGGCACGGTGGACACCCGCAGATCGAGCTCGCGGCCCTTGACGCGCGTCTTGATGCGGCCGTCCTGCGGCAGGCGGCGCTCGGCAATGTCCAGGTGGGCCAGCAGCTTGACCCGCGAGTTCACGGCGGCGCTCAGGCGCGGCGGCACCAGTTCGCCCGCATGGATCACGCCGTCCACCCGGTAGCGAACGTGCAGTCCGTCGTCGAACGGCTCCAGGTGGATGTCCGAGGCGCGCAGATCGATCACACGGCCGATGATGGCGTTCACCAGGCGGATGACAGGCGCTTCGCTGGCCAGGTCCTTCAGATGCTCGACGAAGTCGCCGCCATCGGAGCCATCGCCGAAACCGTCGTCGGCCTCGTCGTCTTCGGCACCCTGCTCCACCACGGGCTCGGACAGGGCTTTCTCGATGTCGCTGTCCAGCGCCAGGTGCGGAACGATCACATGGCCCGTGGCCAGATGCAGCGCCTTGACGACGAACGCATCCTGCGGAACGGCCATTGCCACGTGCATGCGGCCTTCGCTGACCTGCAGCGGATACACGCTGTTGGCGTGCAGGAATTCCGGCAGCAGCCCCTCGACCTCGGGCATGAGTTCGGGAAACTCGCCAGCCGGCACGATGGATATCCCCAGCTGGCGCGACAGCGACTGGATCACGTCCAGCTCGGACACCAGCCCCAGCCGCACCAGCACGCGGCCCAGCAGTCCGCCCATTTCCTGCTGCGCGGAGAGGGCGCGCTCCAGGTCGCGGGCGCTCAGCTTGCCCGACTGGACAAGCAGCTCTCCCAGCGGAGGACGCGGCGCGGGCGTCGCGTCTGCCAGCGGTTCGATGCGGTCGGGAAGGGTATTCGTCGTCATGGAGGTGTGGGATGGCGCCGCGAGCGGCGTTGCGCGCCCTCGGGCGCGCGCAATGGGGCCCAAGTGTAGCCGCGACGGCCTGGGGCCCACTCCCGCCAAAGCCATGGCCTTTGCACACCCCGCGGGCCAGCCGGGCCTTCGCTTAAAGTCGCGGGCCTCCCCCGATCAATTGATGCGACTGCCCGCCCCGCCCATGCAAAACCCTCCCAGACGGACTGCCCTGCACGTTTCCATGGCCCTCGCGGCCCTGGGTGTTCTTCTGGCCGGTGCGGGCGGCCTGGCGCTGCTCCAGCCGCATGCGCCTGCGCATCCGCTCCGTGCGGATCGCCTGCTGCTGGCCCCGATGGTCAGCGTCATCGAGCCCTGCGTGCTCTCGCCCGAAACCCTGCCGGCCGCGATGCAGGACCTGGCCGAGCGCTGCCAGGGCCCGCAGGGCTCGGCCGCCGCGCTCATCGAATCCACGCTGAAAACGCTGCAGCCCACGGAGCCGCCATCACCCCGTGAAGCCCTGGGCTACACCCTGCCCGTGCCGCTGCTGCGCCTTTTCCACCAGACGGCGGACGGGGACTGGCGCATCGACGACGAGAAAGTGGGGCGCCTGGTGCGCACGTTGCGCGACACGCCCCGGCCGGCGATCCTCTACCTGTTCTCCACGCATTTCTCGGCGGAGGCACCGATCGAGGCCGCGCTGGCCGCCGACCCTGCCAATATGGGCCACACCCGGGATGGGGCATTGGGCACCGACGACTATTACGACTCCAAAGTCTTCAACTGGACGTTCGCCAACACCCGCAACACCCTGACGCAGCGGCGCGCACAGGCCATGCAGGCCGTGCTGGACGCGGCCTGCCAGCTGCCAGCGCAGGACCGCGCCAAGATCCGGGGCATCACGCTGCTGGGGGAACTGCACCACCTGTTTCCCAATTTCCAGGCGGGCATGGGCTTCGATGGCGCCTACCGGGTGACCGACTACAGCGCGGCCTCGGTCGAAGGGTTTAGGCACCACCTGCAGGCCGAATTCGGCCGCATCGAGGCGCTCAACCGTGCCGTGGGCGGCGACTACGCAGCGTTGTCCGAGGTGGAGCCCCCATCCCGCGACATACGCACCGAGCCGCTGCGCCGCTACACCGAGCACATCGATGCGTTCGCGCAGGGCAGCCTGCCCATTTCGGGCTGGGCGCATGTGGAAGGCGCCACCCCGGAGCACCCGGCCTGGATCCACATCTACCGCAACGGCCGCCTGGTGGGCAAGACCGCCGTGCGGCTGGGGCGGCAGGACGTGCTGGCGGCCAAGCCGGAGTTCGGAGACGCCAACACCGGCTGGCGCATGGACCTGGATTTCCGGCGCCTGCCGGCCGGGGTGCACCGGTTGGACATCTTCCTGGAAACGCGGCCGGGCGCCCTCACCCACCTGGGCCGCCGCGACGTGGCCATCATGGACCGGCAGCAGAGCACGCCACAGCCGCAGCCCCAGGCAGCGCTGCCGGCCAGCACGCCTGCCGGGCCCGGCGTGCAGGCGCACATCGACACGCCGCGGGACGCGTCGTCGTACTACTACAACCCGCTCGTGCCCCTGTGGCATGCCTTTCGCGCGAAGCAGGTGGTCGACTATCTGCGGTATTTCGATGGCGAGGTGGCACGCTCGTGCCTGGCGGACGTGCCCCGCTACACCCACCAGATCGTGCCGTTCACGAACCCGGGCTGGGACGAGAACAAGTTCGCGATCCAGGCATCGCTGCGGCCGCTGGGCTCCATCCGGCTGGGCGTGAGCCTGTACGGCGAGCCGACCTACGGGCATTCTTACTTCGACTGGCTGGGCCACAGCGGCCACACCCGCTACGGCATCACCGAGTTCCATCCCTTGAAGGCGATGGACGCGGCCGCCCTGCAGCGCGTGTTCGATGCCCATGCAGAGCGGGGTGCGGACTTTCTCTCGTTCTTCGCCGAGCCGCGCTGGCATGGCACCCTGGTGCCCCGGGGGCACAACATGTTCTCGTTCGATCCGGACAACCCGAAGTTCGGCTCCGACCACCTGTACCGGGCCACGCAGCAGACGCTGGCGCCCAAGGGCCCGTGAGCCGCTGCGGACCGGGCCCTGCCCCGCACAGCCCGCCGCAGGCGTCAGTCAGTCAAACACCTCGGCCTGGTGGAGCGGCAGGCCCTTCATGTCCTTGGCGGACAGGCTGGGCTCGCCGTCGAAGCGCCAGTCGATCGCCAGGGCGGGATCGTTCCAGGCGATGCAGCGCTCATGCTCGGGGGCGTAGTAGTCGGTGGTCTTGTAGAGGAAATCCGCGCTCTCGCTGAGCACCACGAAGCCATGGCCGAAGCCGGGCGGCACCCACATCTGGCGCTGGTTTTCCTCGCTCAGCTCCTCGCCCGTCCATTGGCCGAACGTGGGCGAACTCTTGCGCAGGTCCACCGCCACGTCGAACACCGTGCCGCGCACCACGCGCACGAGCTTGCCCTGGGGCTGGCGCAACTGGTAATGCAGGCCCCGCAGCACGCCGCGGGCGCTGCGGCTGTGGTTGTCCTGCACGAACGCATGGCGCGTGCCGGTGGCCTCGTCGAAGGCACGCTGGTTGAAGCTCTCGAAGAAAAAGCCCCGGGCATCGCCGAACACCTTGGGTTCGAGGACGACGACATCGGGCAGGCGGGTGGGAATGACGTTCATGGAGGAATTGCCAACAACGAAAGAAAGAAGAAAACCGGCGGAAGAAGAGGACACGCGCGACGGACGCCAGCCTGGCGCGGCGGCGCGCCGGGCCTGTTGCGATCCTCGCGCTACTCGCGCTACTCGCGCGGCTCCCGCAGCAGCCGCTGCAGGTACTGGCCGTAGCCGTTCTTGGCCAGGGGCTGCGCCAGCCGGGCCAGCTGGGCATCGTCGATGAAGCCGTTGCGCCAAGCGATTTCCTCGGGGCAGGCGATCTTCAGGCCCTGCCGGTGCTCCAGCGTCGCGATGAACTGCCCGGCTTCCAGCAGGCTTTCATGCGTGCCGGTGTCGAGCCAGGCATAGCCACGGCCCATGATCTCGACGTGCAGCGCGTCCTGCTCCAGGTAGAGGCGGTTCAGGTCGGTGATTTCGAGTTCGCCCCGGGCGGACGGCTTCAGGCGCTTGGCCAGTTCCACCACCTGCGCGTCGTAGAAGTACAGGCCGGTCACGGCATAGCTGGACTTCGGGGCCTTGGGCTTTTCCTCGATGGACAGCACCTTGCCGCGGGCATCGAACTCGGCCACGCCGTAGCGCTCGGGGTCCTGCACGTGGTAGGCGAAGACGCTGGCCCCCTCCTCGCGCTGCAGCGCGCTGCGCAGCAGGTCCTCGAAATCGTGCCCGTGGAAGATGTTGTCGCCCAGCACCAGGGCGCTCGGGCTGCCCGCCAGGAATTCCTCGCCGATGAGAAACGCCTGGGCCAGCCCATCGGGGCTGGGCTGCACGGCGTAGCGCAATTGAATGCCCCACTGGCTGCCGTCGCCGAGCAACTGCTCGAAGCGCGGGGTGTCCTGGGGCGTGCTGATGACCAGGATCTCCCGGATGCCCGCCAGCATCAGCGTGCTGAGCGGGTAATAGATCATGGGTTTGTCGTACACCGGCAGCAATTGCTTGCTGATGGCGAGCGTGGCCGGGTGCAGGCGGGTGCCCGAACCTCCGGCGAGGATGATGCCCTTGCGTGCGGTCATGTGGTGCTCTCTCTGCCCTGGGTGCTAAAGGATTTCGGCCAGCATGCGCGAGACGCCCGCCTGCCAATGCGGCAGAACGAGGCCGAACGTGGATTGCAGCCGGCGGGTGTCGAGCCGCGAATTGTGCGGGCGCACGGCCGGCGTGGGAAACGCGCTCGTCGGCACGGCCGCCACGTCGTTGGCTACTATTTTTATAGCACCACCCCCTAGTGCCGATTGCGCCAGGACGTATTTTGCATAGGCATGCCAGTTGGTCTCGCCCCCGGCCACCAGGTGGTAGAGCCCGGCATCCTCGGGGCGCCGCTCCAGGTGGCGCAGGGCATGCGCCGTGACGTCGGCGATCAGGTCGGCGCCGGTGGGGGCGCCCCACTGGTCGTCGATGACCGTCAGGCGCTCGCGCTCCTGGGCCAGGCGCAGCATGGTCTTGGCGAAATTGCCGCCGCGGGCGGCGTAGACCCAGCTGGTGCGCAGGATGAGGTGGCGGGCCCCGCTCTGCTGGATGAGCCGCTCTCCCTCGAGCTTGGTGCGGCCATAGACGGACAGCGGCGCCGGCGTGTCGGTCTCCACCCAGGGGCGGTCGCCGCTGCCGTCGAAGACATAGTCGGTGCTGTAGTGCACCAGCCAGGCCCCGCTGCGCGCGGCCTCCTCGGCCAGGACGCCCGGCGTGGTGGCGTTGAGCGTGCGTGCGAACTCCGGCTCGCTCTCGGCCTTGTCCACGGCCGTGTGGGCGGCCGCATTCACGATGACGTCGGGGCGCAGCGCGCGCACGGTGTCCACGATGCCGGCGGGATCGGCGAAGTTGCCGCAATGGTCGGTGCTGTCGTGGTCCAGCGCCGTCACGGTACCCAGCACCGACAGGCTGCGCAGCAGCTCCCAGCCGACCTGGCCGCCCTTGCCGAAAAGCAGGATGTTCATGCGCTGGCCGCCACGGCGTTCGGTGCCGCAGCGGCTGCGCCGGGCACGGCCTGGTACTGCGTCTGCACCCATTCGCGGTAGGCGCCGCTGGTCACGGCCGCCACCCACTCGGGGTTTTCGAGGTACCACTGCACCGTCTTGCGGATGCCCGTCTCGAAGGTTTCGGCGGGCTTCCAGCCCAGTTCGCGTTCGATCTTGCGGGCGTCGATGGCATAGCGCCGGTCGTGGCCCGGGCGGTCCTGCACGTAGTGGATCTGCGCGGCATAGCTCTGGCCGTCGGCGCGCGGGCGCAGTTCGTCGAGCAGGGCGCACACCGTGCGCACGATCTCGATGTTGGGCTTTTTCGTTCCAGCCGCCCACGTTGTAGGTTTCGCCCAGTGCACCGCCTTGCAGCACGCGGCGGATGGCGCTGCAGTGGTCCTTGACGTAGAGCCAGTCGCGGATCTGCATGCCGTCGCCGTACACCGGCAGCGGCTTGCCCGCCAGGGCGTTCACGATCATCAGCGGATGAGCTTTTCCGGAAAGTGGTACGGCCCGTAGTTGTTGCTGCAGTTGGTGGTGAGCACCGGCAGGCCGTAGGTGTGGTGCCAGGCGCGCACCAGATGGTCGCTCGCGGCCTTGCTGGCCGAATAGGGGCTGTTGGGCTCGTAGGCATCCGTTTCGGCGAAGGCCGGATCGCTGGCCGACAGCGTGCCGTACACCTCGTCGGTGGAGACGTGCAGGAAGCGGAACGCGGCCTTCTCGCCCTCCGGCAACGCCAACCAGTGGTGCCGTGCGGCCTCCAGCAGGCGGAAGGTGCCGACCACGTTGGTCTGGATGAAGTCCTCCGGCCCGTGGATGGAGCGGTCCACATGCGACTCGGCGGCGAAGTTGACGATGGCGCGGGGCTTGTGCTCGGCCAGCAACCTGGCCAGCAGGGCCGTGTCGCCGATGTCGCCTTGCACGAAGACATGCCGGGGATCGCCCTGCGCGCTCGCCAGGTTCTGCAGGTTGCCTGCGTAGGTGAGCTTGTCCAGGTTGACCACGGGCTCGTCGCCCGAAGCCAGCCAGTCCAGAACGAAGTTGGCGCCGATGAAGCCTGCGCCGCCGGTGACAAGAATCATGGGATGGGGGGTCGCGCGAAGGCGCCGCTGTGTCAAAGCGGCGGATTATCCCATCGCGTGCCGGGGCCCTGTTACGAGCCGCAGCGGGCCCGCCGCGCCGTTTAGGGGGCGCACACTACCCACGGCGCGCGCAGCGCACGTAAAGTCTCGAGCCGATGCCGCAGCAAATCATCCGGTCCGCGCGGCGCCGTTGCACCACTTGCCCCAAGGAAAGCCATCCATGCCCCGATCCACCAAAAACCCCGACGCACCGGACGACGCCGACCCGGCCGGCAGCGGCCCGTTCTACGGCAGCAAGGCGCGCGACTCCGCGCAGCAGATCTGGCAGGCGGGCCTGGGCGCGTTCGCCAAGGCGCAGCAGGAAGGCAGCAAGGTGTTCGAGGCGCTGGT
>NZ_BAAJYT010000026.1:0-33633 GCF_057541515.1 Acidovorax sp. KNOB132 | reverse complement strand
CCAGCACGCGGGTGGCCTCGAACACGGTCACGCTGTGCCCCGCCTGCGCGGCGGCCACCGCCGCCGCCATGCCGGCCCAGCCGCCCCCGATGATGGCAACACGTTGCATGGAAGAAAGCCGGCTCAGAGGCGTCCGAGGGCCTGCACCTTCCAGGCCAGCCACAGCTTGCGCAGCGGCGTCAGGCTCACCCGCTGGTGCAGCACCTGGAAGCCGTCGTGCTCGATCTCGCGCAGCAGGGTGCGGTAGATGCTGGCCATCATCAGCCCGGGCTTCTGGGCGCGCCGGTCGCCCGTGGGCAGCAGGGCGAGCGCTTCGTCGTAGAGCCGGTGCGCGCGCTCGGCCTGAAAGCGCATCAGCGCCGTGAACCGCTCGGAATACTGGCGCTTGAGGATCTCGTGCGCCTTCACGTCGAACTGCTGGAGCTCGGCCACGGGCAGGTAGATGCGGCCCATCATCGCGTCCTCACCCACGTCGCGGATGATGTTGGTGAGCTGAAATGCCAGGCCCAGGGTGTGCGCGTATTCGGTGGTGCGGTCGTCGGTCTGCCCGAAGATGCGCGCGGCCACCTCGCCCACCACGCCCGCCACCAGTTGGCAGTAGCGCGACAGGCCGGGAAAGTCGAGGTAGCGCGTCTGCTCCAGGTCCATCTGGCAGCCGTCGATCACGGCCTGCAGGTGGCGCTCCTCGATGCCGTAGGCCGCCACGTGCGGCATCAGCGCCTGCATCACCGGGTGCGTGGCACGACCGGCAAAGGACTGGGCCACCTCGGCCTGCCACCAGGCCAGCTTGGTGCGGGCCACGCCGGCATCCGAGACTTCGTCCACCACATCGTCGACCTCGCGGCAAAAGCCATAGAAGGCCGTGATGGCGGCGCGCCGTGGCGCGGGCAGGAACAGAAAGGCGTAATAGAAGCTGCTGCCCGAGGCGGCGGCTTTTTGCTGGACGTACTGTTCCGGTGTCATGGGGCGCGATTCTCCCATGGGCGCCCGGGCTCGGCGGCGAACCGGGCTGGCTCGGGGCAGGGGCCGGCCTGCGGCCAGGCCAGGGGAGGGTGCCTTCGCATTCCTGCTCGCGCTTTCGGGTGGCCGTGCCGTGCTCGAACAGAGCCTGCCTACAGTGCATTTCAAGCGGCGATTTCCCGATGCGAGGCACGGCGAGCGACCGCCTCGAAAGGTTTTTCCATGTCCCTCAGTTCCAAGTTCGCTTCCAAGGTCTTATCGGCGGGCAACCGCTTCGTCAAGGAGGTGGCGTCGAAAACGACGGGTCAGGCCAAGACCCCATCGGGTGCCGCGCAGTCCCGGCCGCAGCAGGACACCGTGTTCTCCAAATTGAGTTCGCGTAACAATGGCGCGGCCGCCCGTCCGCAAGGCTCGCAGTCGCAACAGCCCCGGGCCAACCTGCAGTCGTTCCGGCCGGGCAACCAGCAGGCTGGCCTCGCTGGCCAACAGCAGCAGCGTGTGCAGACCCCAAGTTACCAGCACGCCACGGCTGCCGCGACTTCTCCGCGGAAACAGCAGCCCGGGCCCGCGAGCTTGAAGATGTTCGGCGATGGGCGCAGCAATGCACCTGCTTCCCAGCCGGGAGTGCACCGCACGTCGATGCGCCCCACCGGTTCGTCCAGCTCCCTCAGCTCGCTGAGCTCCTGGGGTTCCTCCAATTCTTCGAGCTCCCTCAGCTCCTGGAGCTCCACCAGTTCCTCGGGCTCTTCGAGCCCGTCGAGCCCCTCACGCCCCACGAGCCCGTCGCGCCCCTCGACCCCGACGAGTCCTTCGCGTCCCACGACCCCTGCAAGCCCCACGCGTCCGACGAGCACGGCGCAAGCTGCAAGGCCTCAGCAGGCAGCCACCTCTGCGAGTTTCGGGCGGACCAGGCCCCAGTCCTCGGAAGCCGATACGGCCCAGCCCAAATTGCAGTTCATCCGCGGAACCCGGCAGGTCAAGGCGCAATACCTGGAGGCCAAGGCCCGCATGGAGGCCGTGATCAGGGAGCACCATCAGGTGGACACGGCGTTGGACAACGCGACCGATGCCATGCCCGACAAGGAGTACGACGCACTGAACGCACGGTATGAGACCCTGTCCGCTCAGAAAAAGGCAGCGGTCCGTGAACACAACGCCCTTCGCAACGAAATGGCGAGGATGAACATTCCTGTGGTGCACCATGTGAGCCAGGCACTGACGGCCAACCTTCCGATGCTGGAGAAACTGGCGGACCTGTCCGGCAAGTTCACCAAGGTCGATCAGACGGGCATGGCCTTCGATCTGGAGGGCACGATGCGCCGAAGCGGCGCGAAGATGGTGAGTACCTTCAAGACCGCCCAGGAGTTCGACGAACTGTCGGGCCAGCGCGATGCGATCATCAAGAGCCAGGCCCAGCTCAAGCAATTGCTCGCCAGCGACGAGATGGACGGCCTGCGCTATGCCGATCCCAAGCTGCATGCCTCACTCAGCCAGATGGCGAAGATGGACCTCGGCCAGTCTTTCCGCAAGCTGGACGCCCTGCAAAGCGTGGCCAAGGACATCGAAGAAGCGTTCGACAGCCAGGGGCTGTCGTCAATGCTGTACTCGACTCCCAGCACGCCAGAAGAAATTCGGGAGCGCAAGGAAAAAGAGTTGCGAGAACACCAGGAGGCGATCGACCAAGGCTACATGTAAGCCGGTGGACCGGGGGCCATCGGCTCCGGGCCCCCACTGCCTGCCGCCATGGTGGCAGGCGGGCCTCAGAAGGCGATCTGCTCCACACCCATGTCGCTCGGCCGGCGCAGCGCCTCTTTCATGAACATGCTCATTGGGAGCATGCCTTGCTGCTCCACGCTGAACCACTTCTTGTACAGCGCGGCCATCTCGCCGCCCTGGATCATGCGGCGCGTCACGCGGTCCACCAGTTCCTTGAACTTGGGATCGTCCTTGCGCAGGCCGATGCTGTAGGGCTCCAGCGACAGGCGCTTTTCCAGGAACTGGTAGTCGTCCACGTTCTTGCCCAGGCGGGTGAGCGGAATCCAGATGCCCGCATCGTCGGCGAAGGCGGCATCGGCCTCGCCCTTGACCAGCGCGCCCACCACGTCGATCGTGCTGTCGGCCAGCACGTAGTTGAAGTGGCGGTTGTAGGTGCGCTCGTTGGCGCGCAGCAGCCCTTCGTTGGTGGTCTTGCCCTGCACGGCGATCTTCTTGCCCTGCAGGTCGTCCAGTGTCTTGATGCCCGAGTTCTTGCGCACGAGGAACGAAGAGGTCGCCACGAAGATGTGGTGGCTGAACGCGATCTCCTTTTGCCGCGCGGCCGTGTTGGCGGTGCCGCCGCACTCCAGGTCCACCACGCCGTCCTTCACGTCGCTGATGCGGTTCTTGCCGTCCACCAGCAGGTAGTGCACGCGCAGGTCGGGGCGTTTGAGCTCCTTCTTGATCTCGTCGAAGATCTGCAGGCACACGTCTACCGTGTAGCCCTTCACCGCGCCGTTGGCGTCCTTGAACGAAAACGGCAGGGACTTTTCGCGGTGGCCCAGCTTCAGCTCGCCCGAGCTGGCGATGCGCGCCAGGGTGTCTTCCGCCCACGCGGGGGCAGCGCTGCCGAACGCGGCCAGGGCCGCCATGAGCGCCCAGGGGCGCAGTCGAGAAAGGAAATGCATGGGTGGAGGCGAAAAGGCGGATGAAGGGGCGGCGGATGCGCCGGTGCCCGCACGGGCGAAAACCGCAAAGTGTATGTGCGTGTAACGAAAAAGGCAGGGCCTGCCCGCGCGCCCGCGTGCAGGTGCGTCTTATCTTCACCACACCGGCGATGGCGCAGCCCCGGGTTGGGCGCCCTCACTCAGCACTCGACCACGTTCACCGCCAGCCCGCCGCGCGAGGTTTCCTTGTATTTGCTCTTCATGTCGGCACCGGTCTGCATCATGGTCTTGATGACCTGATCGAGCGAGACCATGTGCGTGCCGTTGCCGCGCAGGGCCATGCGCGCGGCGTTGATGGCCTTGATCGCGCCCATCGCGTTGCGCTCGATGCAGGGGATCTGCACCAGCCCGCCCACCGGGTCGCACGTCATGCCCAGGTTGTGCTCCATGCCGATCTCGGCCGCGTTCTCCACCTGCGCGGGCGTGCCGCCCATCACCGCCGCCAGCGCACCGGCCGCCATCGAGCAGGCCACGCCCACCTCGCCCTGGCAGCCCACCTCGGCACCCGAGAGCGATGCGTTTTCCTTGTAGATGATGCCGATGGCGCCGGCCGTGAGCAGGAAGTCGGCGATGCCGTCCTCGTCGGCGCCGGGCACGAACTTCACGTAGTAGTGCAGCACCGCCGGGATCACGCCGGCCGCGCCGTTGGTGGGCGCGGTCACGACGCGCCCGCCCGCCGCGTTCTCCTCGTTGACGGCCATGGCGTAGAGGTTGATCCAGTCCAGCATCGACAGCGGATCGCGCAGCGCCTCCTCGGCGCGGCCGGACAGCGTCTGGTGCAACTGGCCCGCGCGGCGCTGCAGCCGCATGGGGCCAGGCAGGCTGCCGTGGCTGGCGCAGCCGCGCTGCACGGCGCCGGCCATGGTCTGCCAGATCTGCAGCAGTCGCTGGCGCACGTGCGCGCGGCTGTGCCAGTGCCCTTCGTTGGCCAGCGTGACGGCGGCGATGCTCTGCCCGGTGGCGGCGCATTGGGCCAGCAGTTCGGCGGCGGTGCGGTAGGGGTGCGGCAGTCCCATGCCGGAACCTGCTGCGCCCTGGTCCAGGGCCTCGACGCTGTTGTGTTGAGCACCCGCTGGCCGCCTTCGTCCACCACGAAGCCGCCGCCCACCGAGTAGTAGGTGCGCGTGAGCAGCAGTTCGCCCTGCGCCCCATGGGCATGCAGGCTCAGGCCGTTGGGGTGAAACGGCAGGCTCTTGCGCCGGAACAGCAGGTGCTCCTTTTCGATGAAGGCGATGTGGTGCGTGCCCAGCAGGTCGATGTGGCCGCCCGTGCGGATCGCCTCGACTGTCGGGCCGATCCGGTCCGGGTCGATGCGGTCGGGCTCGTGCCCGGCCAGGCCCAGCAGCACGGCGCGGTCGGTGCCGTGGCCGATGCCGGTGGCGGCCAGCGAGCCGAACAGCTCCACCACCACGCGGTGCACGGGCGCCAGGCCCATGCAATCGCGCAGGGCGACGGCGAACTGCCGCGCCGCGATCATGGGGCCGACGGTGTGGGAGCTGGACGGGCCGATACCGATCTTGAACAGGTCGAAAACGCTGACGGACATGGCGGGCAATGAGGGCTGTGGGGCGCGCAGGCTAACCGGCTGGCGGGGGCCGGGCATGCTCGCTATCCCGGGGCGGCCTTGCGCGAGGCCTGTGCCTTACCGGCTCAATCAAAATCGATTGCTACAAAAAATATAGCGTCATGCCTTAGTAATCATTGTGCTGAAGGCCGATTCGATGCCTGGATTATCGGCCTACAGAGCCGCGACTGAAGCCGCGCTTGCCGGGCATGAATTCGCCTTACATCGCCACGGCCCGGCCCAGCATGCGGGCCCAGTCCAGCGGGCGCAAACGCGGGCGGGTGTGCAGGCTGTCGCCGTCGAGCGCCTCCACCTTGTCCAGGATGCGCAGTCCGCCCTGCACGACCAGGCGCAGCTCCCAGCCGGCGCGCCCGGGCAGGCGGTGCACCAGGGGCGCGCCTTGGTCCATCAGCCCGCGCGCCCAGGCCGCGCAGTCGTTGACCAGCGCGCGCGTGGCGGGCGTGGTGCGCAGCGTGGACAGGGCTGCGCGGTCCACGCCGTGCGCCGCGCAGTCGGCGTCGGTGAGGTAGTGGCGCCCGCGCGGAATGTCCACGCTCAGGTCCTGCCAGAAGTTGATGAGCTGCAGCGCCGAGCAGATGGCGTCGCTGCGCGCGAGCGATTCGGCATCGTGCACACCGTAGAGGTGCAGCAGCAGCCGGCCGACGGGATTGGCCGAGCGCCGGCAGTAATCCAGCAGTTCGGCCCGGTCGGCGTACACGGCGCCGTCCCGCGTGCGGGCGATGTCCTGCGTGAACGCGCTCAGCAGGTCGGCCAGCAGCGGCACGGGCAGGGCATGGCTGCGCAGCACGGCCTGCAGCGGGCCGAAGATGGCGGCCCAGCGCGCGCCGGGCGGGTAGCCGGCGGCGATGGACTGCAGTTCGGCCCCATAGGCCGCCAGGTCCGCCAGGCGCTCGTCCGGGCCGGCGTCCCCTTCGTCAGCCAGGTCGTCCGCGGCGCGGGCGAAGGCGTAGATGGCCGCGATGGGCTGGCGCAGGTGCGGTGGGCACAGCAGCGAGGCCACGGGAAAGTTCTCGTAGTGCGTCACGGCCGGCGCCTGGGGGGTGCCGGGCGGTGCGGAGCGGGGGCGGGGATCGGAGGAGGGAAGCGTCACGGCGCGATTGTCGCTTGACAAGGTGACGGGGCTTCTCATAGATTACTAACCAGTCAGTCATTAAAACGAACCGCTTTCCCGGAACCAGCATGAACACCTCTGTCGCGCCGCGGCTTTCCCGGCCGTTCCCCTCGCAGCCCCGTCACGGGGCATTTTCTTGGGTGCAGCGCGCGATGGGGGGGCTGGCCGTCGGCGCGGCTGTCCTCGCGGGCGTGGGCTGCTCCAAGCCCGAGCCCGCCCCCGAGCCAGTGCGCTCGGTCAAGCTGCTCACTGTGGGCGCCGCCCCGCTGAACACCCAGCTCGAATATGCCGGCGAGGTGCGCGCGCGCATCGAATCGCGCCTGGGCTTTCGGGTGGCGGGCAAGATCGTGCAGCGACAGGCCGAACTGGGCCAGCGCGTGCAGGCCGGCCAGGTGCTGGCCCAGCTCGACCCGCGCGACTACCAACTGGCCGCCGACGCGTCGCGCGCGCAGGTGGCCTCCGCCGCCACGCAGCGGGATCTGGCCGCCGCCGACTACCAGCGCTACGCCGCGCTCAAGGCGCAGAACTTCATCAGCGGCGCCGAGCTGGAGCGCCGCGCCTCCACCCTCAAGGCCGCCGAGGCCTCGCTCGACCAGGCGCGAGCACAACTGGCCTCGCAAGGCAATCAGACCGGCTACACGCGGCTGGTGGCCGACGTGTCGGGCGTGGTCACCAGCATCGATGCCGAGCCGGGCCAGGTGGTGTCCGCCGGCACGCCGGTGGTGCGCATTGCTCAGGACGGCCCCCGCGACGTGGTCTTCGTCGTGCCGGAAGACAAGGTCGCCCGCGTGAAGGCCGGCCAGCCGGTGGCCGTGCGGTCGTGGTCGGGCGGGGCGCCTTTGACCGGCCGGGTGCGCGAGGTGGCGGCCAGCGCCGATGCCGTCACCCGCACCTTCCAGATCAAGGTGGCCATCGAGGGCGCCGAGGCCCCGCCGCTCGGCGCCACCGTGTACGTCACGCCCGAGGCCCTGGGCCAGGCCGGCCAGCAGGCCATCAAGCTGCCCACCAGCGCGCTGCGCCAGGACGGCCAGCAGACGGCCGTGTGGGTCTTCGACGCCGCCAGCGGAACCGTACGGTCGCAAACCGTGCAGATCGCCACGGCGGACGGCAACGAGGCCGTGGTGGCTTCGGGGCTGGCCCCGGGCATGCAGGTGGTGGCCACGGGCGTGCACGTGCTGTCGCCCGGCCAGAAGGTCGTGCCGTACCAGCCCAAAACGCCTGCAGCGCAATCCAGTCCAGCGCAGACGGCTGTCAATGGCGTGGCAAGTCCCGCCAGTGCCGCGGCCTCCGGCCCGGCACCCGCCGCGACCGCATCGTCCGCCCGCTGAAGGCCGCTCCATGACGCAGATCCAGCCGAAAGAGGGCTTCAACCTCTCCAAATGGGCGCTCGACCATCCGGCGCTCACCCGCTACCTGATGATCGTGCTGATGCTGATGGGCTTTGGCGCCTACTTCCAGCTCGGGCAGGACGAGGACCCGCCGTTCACCTTCCGCGCGATGGTGGTGCGCACCTACTGGCCCGGCGCCACGGCGCAGCAGGTGGCCGAGCAGGTCACCGACAAGCTCGAACGCACGCTGCAGGAGGTGCCGTACGCCGATAAGATCCGCAGCTACTCCAAGCCCGGCGAGTCGCAGATCATCTTCAACATCAAGGACTCGTCCAAGTCCGGCGACGTTCCCAACGTCTGGTACACGGTCCGCAAGAAGATCGGCGACATGCGCGCCACCCTGCCGCAGGGCGTGCAGGGACCGTTCTTCAACGATGACTTCGGCGATGTCTATGGCGTGATCTACGCGCTGGAGTCCGAGGGCTTCAGCTACGCCGAGATGAAGACCTTCGCCGACGACGTGCGCCAGCAACTGCTGCGCGTGCCCGACGTGGCCAAGGTCGAGCAGTTCGGCGTGCAGGACGAGAAGCTCTACATCGAAATCTCGCAAAAGCGCCTCGCGCAGCTGGGCCTGGACATGAACCAGGTGCTGTCGCAGCTGGGCCAGCAGAACGCGGTGGAAAGCGGCGGCATCATCCAGACGCCGCAGGACCAAGTCCAGGTGCGCGTGGCCGGGCAGTTCGGTGCGGTCGAAGACCTGCGCGCCATGCCGATCCGCGGCGCCTCGGGCGCGCAGCTGCGCCTGGGCGACATCGCCGATATCCACCGCGGCTACGTGGAGCCGCCGGCCGTGAAGGTGCGCCACCAGGGCCAGGAAGTGATCGCGCTCGGCGTGTCGATGGCCAAGGGCGGCGACATCATCCGCCTGGGCGAAGCGCTGAAAACCGCCACGCAGAACATCGAAAAGACCCTGCCGGCCGGCGTGCGGTTCGTGAACGTGCAGGACCAGCCCAAGTCGGTGTCCTCGTCGGTCAACGAGTTCGTGAAGGTGCTGATCGAAGCCGTGGTGATCGTGCTGGCCGTGAGCTTCCTGGCGCTGGGGCTGCACAAGCGCCCGGGCCGCCATCCGCTGTGGAAGCGCTGGACGCTGGACGTCCGCCCGGGCCTGGTGGTGGGCATCACCATTCCGCTGGTGCTGGCCGTCACGTTCCTGGCCATGTGGTACTGGAACATCGGGCTGCACAAGATCTCGCTGGGCTCGCTCATCATCGCGCTGGGCCTGCTGGTGGACGACGCCATCATTGCCGTCGAAATGATGGTGCGCAAGATGGAGGAGGGCTACGACAAGGTGCGCGCCGCCACCTTCGCCTACGAGATCACCGCCATGCCGATGCTGACCGGCACGCTGATCACGGCGGCGGGCTTCCTGCCGATCGGCATCGCCAAGTCGGTGACGGGGGAATACACCTTCGCGATCTTCGCCGTCACGGTGATCGCGCTGGTTCTGTCGTGGCTGGTCTCGGTGTACTTCGTGCCGTACCTGGGCACGCTGCTGCTCAAGAAGCCGCCGCACGTGCACACCGGCCCGGACGGCCAGCCGCACGAGGCGTTCGACAGCGGGTTCTACAACGTCTTTCGCCGCTGCGTGGACTGGTGCGTGCGCTACCGCTGGATCACCATCGGGCTCACGGTGGCCACCTTCGCGCTCGGCATCGTCGGCATGGGCCGCGTGCAGCAGCAGTTCTTCCCGGATTCGAGCCGCCCCGAAATCCTGATGGACATCTGGTTCCCGGAAGGCACCTCGTTCGAAGCCAACGAAGAGGTCACGCGCCGCGTCGAGCAGCGCCTGCGGGCCGAGGCGGGGGTGTCCACCGTCAGCGTGTGGGTGGGCTCGGGCGTGCCGCGCTTTTATCTGCCGCTGGACCAGGTCTTTCCGCAGACCAACGTGTCGCAGTTCATCGTGATCCCGCAGGATCTGCGCGTGCGCGAGTCGCTGCGCGTCGGATTGCCCGAGCTCATGGCGCGCGAGTTTCCCGAGGTGCGGGCGCGTGTGAAGCTGCTGCCCAACGGGCCGCCCGTGCCTTACCCGGTGCAGTTCCGCGTGGTGGGCACCGATCCCGCCGTGCTGCGCGCCCGGGCCGACGAGGTCAAGGCCATCCTGCGCGACCACCCGCAGATGCGCGGCGTGAACGACAACTGGAACGAATCCGTCAAGGTCATGCGCCTGGAAGTGGACCAGGACAAGGCCCGCGCCCTGGGCGTGACCAGCCAGTCCATCGCCCAGGCCGCGCGCACCGTCTTCACCGGCACGACCGTGGGCCAATACCGCGAGGGCGACAAGCTCATCGACATCGTGTTCCGCCAGCCGCCGGACGAACGCAAGGCCATCACCGACGTGGCCAATGCCTACCTGCCCACGGCCTCGGGCAAGTCGATTCCGCTCACGCAGATCGCGCGGCCGGTGTTCACCTGGGAGCCGGGCGTGATGTGGCGCGAGAACCGCGACTACGCCATCACCGTGCAAGGCGACGTCATCGAAGGCCTGCAGGGCGCGACCGTCACCGAAGCGCTGGTGCCCGGCCTGCGGCAGCTGGAGGCGAAGTGGCATGCGGCCGGCCAGGGCGGCTACCGCATCGAGGTGGCGGGTGCCGTGGAGGAAAGCTCCAAGGGCTCGGCCTCCATCGCCGCGGGCGTGCCGATCATGCTGTTCATCACGTTCACCCTGCTCATGCTCCAGCTGCACAGCTTCAGCCGCGCGGTGCTGGTGTTCCTCACCGGACCGCTGGGCATCGCCGGGGTGGCGGGGGCGCTGCTGCTGCTGGGCCGGCCGTTCGGGTTCGTGGCGCTGCTGGGGGTGATCGCACTCATGGGCATGATCCAGCGCAACTCCGTCATCCTGATCGACCAGATCGAGCAGGACCGCGCGCGGGGCGTGCCCGCGTGGGACGCCATCGTGGAGTCGGCCGTGCGCCGGCTGCGCCCCATCGTGCTCACGGCCGCCGCGGCGGTGCTGGCCATGATCCCGCTGTCGCGCAGCGTGTTCTGGGGCCCGATGGCCGTGGCCATCATGGGCGGCCTGATCGTGGCGACGGTGCTCACGCTGCTGGCGCTGCCGGCGATGTACGCGGCCTGGTTCCGCGTGAAAGAGCCTGATCCGCACGCGCCGAAACCGGCGTGACCGGAGGCGGTCCGCCGACAAGGTAAAATCGAAGGTTGACCAATTTCACACAGGTGGCCGGCCCTGCCGGTCGCCTGTTTTGTCTGTAAGTTTGCGCGGGTGGCGAAATTGGTAGACGCACCAGGTTTAGGTCCTGACGCCAGCAATGGTGTGGGGGTTCGAGTCCCCCCCCGCGCACCACGGTGCGGCTGCAAAAGCAGCCGTCACGGTCCCCCATATTCATAGAGGAAGAGCCATGGCCGTTACTGTTGAAACCCTTGAAAAGCTCGAGCGCAAGATCACGCTGAGCTTGCCCCTCACCGCGATCCAGTCCGAGGTCGACTCGCGCCTCAAGCGCCTGGCCCGCACCGTGAAGATGGACGGTTTCCGTCCTGGCAAGGTGCCGATGAACGTCGTGGCCCAGCGCTATGGCTACTCGGTCCAGTACGAAGTGCTGAACGACAAGGTTGGCGAGGCGTTCGCCCAGGCCGCCAACGAAGCCAACCTGCGCGTGGCCGGTCAGCCCCGCATCACCGAAAAAGACGGCGCTCCGGAAGGCCAGGTCACCTTCGACGCCATTTTCGAAGTGTTCCCTGAAGTCAAGATCGCCGATCTGGCCGGTGCCGAAGTCGAAAAGCTGTCGGCCGAAGTCACCGACGCCGCCATCGACAAGACCATCGACATCCTGCGCAAGCAGCGCCGCAGCTTCGCCCAGCGCGCGCAAGCCGCCGCCGCCGAAGACGGCGACCGCGTGACGGTCGACTTCGAAGGCAAGATCGATGGCGAAACCTTCTCCGGCGGCAAGGCCGAAGACTTCCAGTTCCTGGTCGGCGAAGGCCAGATGCTCAAGGAATTCGAAGACGCCGTTCGTGGCATGAAGTCCGGCGAAAGCAAGACCTTCCCGCTGGCCTTCCCCGAGGACTACCACGGCAAGGACGTGGCCGGCAAGACGGCTGACTTCATGGTCACCGTGAAGAAGATCGAAGCCGCCCACCTGCCCGAAGTGAACGAGCAGCTCGCCAAGTCCCTCGGCATCGCCGACGGCACGGTCGACGGCCTGCGCGCCGACATCAAGAAAAACCTGGAACGCGAAGTCAAGTTCCGCCTGCTGGCCCGCAACAAGCAGGCCGTGATGGACGCCCTGGTGTCCAAGGCCGAGCTGGATCTGCCCAATGCCAGCGTGCAGGCCGAAATCGCCCGCCTGCTGGAAGGCGCCCGTGCCGACCTGAAGCAACGCGGCATCAAGGACGCCGACAAGGCCGAAATCCCGGAAGACGTGTTCCGTCCCCAGGCCGAGCGCCGCGTGCGCCTGGGCCTTGTGGTGGCCGAACTGGTGCGCGCCAATGAACTGCACGCCAAGCCTGAGCAACTGAAGGCCCACGTGGACGAACTGGCCGCCAGCTACGAAAAGCCGGAAGACGTCGTGCGCTGGTACTTCGGCGACCGCCAGCGTCTGGCCGAAGTCGAGGCCGTCGTCATCGAAAACAACGTGACCGACTTCGTGATGGGCAAGGCCAAGGTGACGGACAAGTCCGTTTCCTTCGACGAACTGATGGGCCAGGGCTGATGCGCTGCTGCCGCCGGACCGCCCGATTGCGGTTTCTGGCGGCTGGATGACATCGGGGGCTTGTGCTTGCGTGCACAAGCCCCAATTCATTTCTGGGTACAGTATCCGCATGACAGGAGAAAACATGAGTGCACTGGAAACACAAGCCTTGGGCATGGTCCCCATGGTCATCGAGCAGTCGGGGCGTGGCGAACGCTCCTACGACATCTATTCGCGGCTGCTGAAAGAGCGCATTATTTTTTTTGGTGGGCGAGGTCAATGACCAGACCGCCAACCTCGTGGTGGCCCAGTTGCTGTTCCTCGAAAGCGAGAACCCCGACAAGGACATCTCGTTCTACATCAACTCCCCAGGCGGCAGCGTCACGGCCGGCATGGCGATCTACGACACCATGCAGTTCATCAAGCCCGATGTGTCTACCATGTGCGTGGGCTTTGCCGCGAGCATGGGCGCCTTCCTGCTGGCCGCCGGTGCCAAGGGCAAGCGGTTTTCGCTGCCGAACTCCAAGATCATGATCCACCAGGTGCTGGGCGGAGCCCGCGGCCAGGCGACGGACATCGAAATCCACGCACGCGACATTCTGCGTACCAAGGATCAGATGAACCGCATCCTGGCGGAACGCACCGGACAGCCCCTGGACAAGGTCAAGAACGACACGGAGCGCGACTACTTCCTCACGGCCGATGAAGCCAAGGAATACGGTCTGGTCGATCAGGTGATCGCCAAGCGCCCCTGATCGCTCCGCAAGGGAATACGCGGCGTTTTCCCCAGGGAAGACGCCGTTTTTTATTTCGTTATCATCCCGACAACGTTCCGCAACACGAGGCATTGCCCCCATGGCCGAGAAAAAAGGCTCTTCCAGCGAAAAAACCCTTTACTGCTCCTTCTGCGGCAAAAGCCAGCACGAGGTAAAGAAGCTGATCGCCGGTCCGTCGGTTTTTATCTGCGACGAGTGCATCGACCTGTGCAATGAAATCATTCGCGACGAGCTTCCCGCAGCCGACGGCACGCGCGAATCGCGTGGCGACCTTCCCACCCCCGCGGAGATCAAGGCGAACCTGGACAGCTACGTCATCGGCCAGGACTTCGCCAAGCGCACGCTGGCCGTGGCCGTGTACAACCACTACAAGCGGTTGCGCCACAAGGACAAGGCCGGCAAGGACGATGTGGAGCTGTCCAAGAGCAACATCCTGCTGATCGGCCCCACCGGCTCGGGCAAGACACTGCTGGCCCAGACGCTGGCCCGCATGCTGGACGTGCCTTTCGTGATGGCGGACGCCACCACCCTGACCGAAGCCGGCTACGTGGGTGAAGACGTCGAGAACATCGTGCAAAAGCTCCTGCAAAGCTGCAACTACGAGGTGGAACGGGCCCAGCGCGGCATCGTCTACATCGACGAGATCGACAAGATTTCCCGCAAGTCGGACAACCCTTCCATCACGCGCGACGTGTCGGGCGAAGGGGTTCAGCAGGCGCTGCTCAAGCTCATCGAAGGCACCATGGCCAGCGTGCCCCCGCAGGGTGGCCGCAAGCATCCCAACCAGGACTTCCTGCAGATCGACACGACGAACATCCTGTTCATCTGCGGCGGCGCGTTCGCGGGCCTGGAGAAGGTGATCGAGAACCGCACGGAGGCCTCGGGCATCGGTTTTGGCGCGTCGGTCAAGAGCAAGAAGCAACGGTCCCTGACCGAGGTGTTCACCGAGATCGAGCCGGAAGATCTGATCAAATTCGGCCTCATTCCCGAACTGGTGGGCCGCATGCCCGTCGTGACGGCCTTGGCCGAACTCAGCGAAGATGCGCTGGTCCAGATCCTGACGGAGCCCAAGAACGCACTGGTCAAGCAGTACAACAAGCTGCTGTCCATGGAGGGCGTGGATCTGGAGATTCGCCCTGCGGCGCTCAAGGCCATTGCCCGTAAGGCGCTCGCCCGCAAGACCGGCGCCCGTGGCTTGCGATCGATACTGGAGCAATCGCTGATCAGCACCATGTTCGACCTTCCCAATGCCACCAATGTGGAAAAAGTGGTGGTGGACGAGTCCACCATCGAGGAAAACAAGGCGCCCCTGCTCGTGTACCGAGAGGCCGCCAAGAAAGCCTGAGGCGCGGCCCGCCGGTAACGCAGCAGCCGCCTGCAGTCCTCTTCGCCTGCAACCCATCGCCTTCGCTTCACCGGTGATCTTGGTGGGTTGAAAAATCTCGCTGTTGGACCATATTCCAAGCAGCTTCATGAGGATTTCCATGTCCGGACACACCCCACTGCCTGCCACCCCCATCGACCTGCCGTTGCTGCCGTTGCGCGACGTTGTGGTCTTCCCCCACATGGTGATCCCACTGTTCGTGGGACGCCCCAAGAGCATCAAGGCGTTGGAATTGGCCATGGACGCCGACCGGCGGATCATGCTGGTCGCCCAGAAAACCGCCGCCAAGGACGAGCCGCTCGTCTCGGACATGTTCGACGTTGGTTGCGTTTCCACGATCCTGCAGATGCTGAAATTGCCCGATGGCACCGTCAAGGTGTTGGTCGAAGGGCAGCAGCGAGCGCTCGTTTCCGCCATCCAGGACAACGAAACGCATTTCACCGCGACCGTGGCGCCTGTGGAAGCGCAGGAGGGCGAGACCAAACCCAGCGAGATCGAGGCCCTGCGCCGCGCGGTGATGCAGCAGTTCGACCAGTACGTCAAGCTGAACAAGAAGATTCCTCCGGAAATCCTCACCTCGATCTCCGCCATCGACGATCCAGGGCGTTTGGCGGACACCATTGCCGCCCACCTGCCGCTCAAGCTGGAAAACAAGCAGGTTGTGCTCGACCTGTCGGATGTGAAGCTGCGCCTCGAAAACCTCTTCGAGCAGCTGGATCGCGAAGTAGACATCCTCAATGTCGACAAGAAGATCCGTGGCCGCGTGAAGCGCCAGATGGAGAAGAACCAGCGCGACTTCTACTTGAACGAGCAGGTCAAGGCCATTCAGAAGGAGCTGGGCGAAGGCGAGGAAGGCGCAGACATCGAGGAGATCGAAAAGAAGATCAAGCTTGCAAAGATGCCCGCTGATGCGCGCAAGAAGGCGGACAGCGAGCTTAAAAAGCTCAAGCTCATGTCGCCCATGTCCGCCGAAGCCACGGTGGTGCGCAACTACATCGAAGTGCTCACCGGGTTGCCCTGGAGCAAAAAGACCAAGATCAAGCACGACCTTGCCAATGCCGAGGGCGTGCTCAATGAAGACCACTACGGCCTCGACAAGGTCAAGGACCGCATCCTGGAATACCTCGCGGTCCAGCAGCGCGTGGACAAGGTCAAGGCCCCTATTCTGTGCCTGGTGGGGCCCCCTGGCGTTGGCAAGACCTCGCTCGGGCAGTCGATTGCCAAGGCCACCGGGCGTAAATACGTGCGCATGGCGTTGGGCGGGATGCGTGACGAAGCGGAGATCCGCGGTCACCGCCGGACCTACATCGGCGCCATGCCGGGCAAGGTTCTGCAGAGCCTGAACAAGGTCGGTACGCGCAACCCGCTGTTCCTGCTGGACGAAATCGACAAGTTGGGTACGGATTTCCGGGGCGACCCTTCGAGCGCCCTGCTGGAAGTGCTCGATCCCGAGCAGAACCACAAGTTCGGCGACCACTACGTCGAAGTCGATTTCGATTTGAGCGACGTGATGTTCGTCGCCACCTCCAATTCGATGAACATCCCGCCGGCGCTGCTGGACCGGATGGAAGTGATCCGCCTGTCGGGCTACACCGAAGACGAGAAAACCAACATCGCTATGAAGTACCTGCTGCCCAAGCAGATGGGCAACAACGGCGTCAAAGATGAGGAACTGCAAGTCACCGAGTCGGCGGTGCGGGACGTGGTTCGCTACTACACGCGCGAAGCAGGGGTGCGTTCGCTGGAGCGTGAGTTGTCCAAGATCTGCCGCAAGGTGGTCAAGGGGTTGCAGCTCAAGCAACTGACGCCGCAAGTCGTGGTGACTGAGGACAACCTCCCCGACTATCTTGGCGTGCGCAAGTACACCTATGGCCGTGCGGAGCAGCAGAACCAGGTGGGGCAGGTGGTCGGCTTGGCATGGACCGAAGTGGGGGGCGATCTGCTCACCATCGAAGCGGCCACCATGCCCGGCAAAGGCGTGATCACGCGCACCGGTTCGCTGGGCGATGTCATGAAGGAATCGGTGGAAGCGGCACGAACCGTGGTGCGTAGCCGCTCTCGCATGCTTGGCATCAAGGACGAGACCTTTGAAAAGCGCGACATCCACATCCACGTGCCTGATGGTGCAACGCCCAAGGATGGACCCAGCGCCGGCGCGGCCATGACGACCGCTTTCGTTTCGGCGCTGACCGGGATCCCTGTGCGGGGCGATGTGGCGATGACCGGAGAAATCACCTTGCGAGGCGAGGTGACGGCGATCGGTGGGCTGAAGGAAAAGTTGTTGGCGGCACTGCGTGGTGGCATCAAGACCGTCTTGATCCCCGAAGAGAACGTCAAGGACCTGCAGGAGATTCCCGAGAACGTGAAGAGCGGGCTGGAAATCGTGCCGGTGAAGTGGATCGACAAGGTGCTGGAAGTGGCGCTCGAGCGCAAACCGATCGCGCTCACCGATGAGGAAATCGCTGCGGCAGTGCCTGCACCAGAGGAAAAAACCTCTACCACTGCAGGCTCTGTGAAGCATTGATGGAAATTTGTCGAAAGCCTCCAAAAATTGCGCTACAATTCATCCCATCGATGCAAACGTTGTACAATGTGAGGCTTCGGTAAATGCGGGAATAGCTCAGTTGGTAGAGCGCAACCTTGCCAAGGTTGAGGTCGAGAGTTCGAGACTCTTTTCCCGCTCCAATTTCCAAAAAAGGGGAGGCACAGCTTCCCCTTTTTGCCAAGGGAAGCAGGTTTGGCGCGGTAGCAAAGCGGTTATGCACCGGATTGCAAATCCGTGTAGGTCGGTTCGACTCCGGCCCGCGCCTCCAGCACTGATCGCGAATGTGATTTGATTCGCTGAGCAAGAACATTCATTTGTTCTGGTTGAGTGGTTAAAGTGGTGCTATAATTTGAGTCTTGCTAGGTTGGTTGAAATCAATTTGGCAGCATGCGGGAATAGCTCAGTTGGTAGAGCGCAACCTTGCCAAGGTTGAGGTCGAGAGTTCGAGACTCTTTTCCCGCTCCAATTTTTACGCCCTGGACTTTAAGTGAAGTCCAGGGCGTATTCGTTTGACGGTGTTCTTTTCTGTGGAGCACCCAGCACTTCTGCTGAAAATCCAACCCCTCAGTCACTTTTTCAGTACTTAAAACAGTACTGGAACGTTGGGTGTCTTAGTGCTCAGGTTTCGACTGTTCCCTCTGCTACTCAATCAGGCGATGGCGTTCCCCAGGCGGCTCTGCAGTGCAATCAGGAACGATGGCAAAAGTACTGTTCCCTGGCGGGAGTCAGTTTGTTGCTCGTGGTGGGGGCAACGGTGAAAAGTGATGTTTTCGGTCTTCATGGTTTAGCCAAGGCTTTACCTTGCCATTGGCCTGTACCCAAAAGCAGCCTCTGACAGGCAGGAGTTTGCGGGTCAACTCTGGCTGCAACTATTTGCCAGCGGCGCGACTCAGCTCCCAGTTTCTGTGCAGTGATGAAAAAGCGTTTGCCACTCAAACGTGTGAGGCGTTCCGGTCCAGGTGGTACTCCAAGTACGGAGCCTTAAGACTGGCAACGATGGGATTACAGGCAACTCGAAAGGGATACCCACGGCCTAAGAAACTGCCCATTTCGATTGGCGATTGTGCGAACGTGATTGCTCTGCAGAGTAGTTGGCGCTTGTCAGGCTCATTGCTGTCTCACTAACTCTACCCGGCGGTTCTGCGACTTGCCATTCTCGGTGGCATTGTCTGCCACCGGATCAGCGCTGCCAAAACCAGCCGATGACAATCTGGCCGTGTCGATACCCCTTGCGGTAATTGCTGCAACTACGGCCTTGGCTCGGCCATCCGACAGCGTCTTGTTTGGGGCTGGGTCACCAGTGCTGTCGGTATAGCCGTTAACGGCCAACTTCAGCGATGCATCTTGCTTGAGTAATTGCACGACCTGCGCAATCTGTGGCAGCGAGTCAGGAAGGATTTCGGTTTTGTCTGAGTCAAAGTTGACATGCAATGTCACTTTGCCAGTTTTGTCGATCTGCGACTTCAGTTCGCTGGCAGGCAACAAACGGGCGGTCACTTCCAACGGCTTGGTCTCGGCGATAAGAAGTCCGCCGCCAAATTGGTAGCTGCACAAGTGGATCCAAATGTCGCGATCAGCCCGGTGGCCAACGAATACCTGTGCAGGATTGTTCCACACGTCACCCAAACCACTGTTGTACTTGAGCGCGATATCGCGTGGCCACTCTTTGATTTTCTGTCCAACTTCTTCGGGGAGTTTGCCATCAAAGATCTTTTTGCCGCCCAGTGCGGAGACCACCGATTCGATGTTTCGCTGAAGTTCCAGGTCCGAGAACGTTTTGCCTTCGGCCGCGCTGATGTGCGCCGACCAGACCCTGCCTTCTACCGGTTCCAGGCGATCGCCTGTCCAAAATGGCACTTGGTCGAAATCGGCCATGTCCGGCGCACTTCCGGTGACATATCCGCTTGGAAGCGCGATATAAGGGAAAGCACCCAGCGGTACGGTCGATACTGGAAGGCTGGATGGTTTGAAGGCATGGCCGGCCGCTTTCTGTGCAACGTCCGGACTTGGGGCACTCGCAACGGTCACCGCTGGCGAAGCTGAATGGCTTTGCAACGTCTGGTCCTGCTTCTTACATGCACCAAGGCCTATTGAGATGGCCATAATCCACATCGCGGTTACTGCTTTTTGCACAGAGATACTCCTTAGCAAGGGACATAAAAGGATTTAGGTGCGAGCCGGGCCGGTCTCGTTGCGAAACTACCGTGCCAAACGTCATGCGGAGGCTCCAAACCATCGTGTCAGTACCGCATGCAACTGCGCGGGGGCGAGAGGCTTGCGGAAAACGAGGTAGCCTTCTTCCTCCGCCTGGGCGAGCGCGGCCGACCGGTACTCTCCGCTCACGAGCGCGCCACGCGCTGCGGGGCACCGCTGCAGCAACTCCTGCAGCAGCGCGAAGCCACTCTGACCTCCGGCGAGGCGTTGGTCGCACAGGATCGCACCGGGCGCGGGGCCGGCGTCCACGATCTCCAGCGCCTGCTGCGCGGTGATTGCCACATTGACCTCCAGTCCCCACGAGCGCAGTAGCGCTGCCACTGCGGGCGCCACCTGGGGGTCGTCTTCGACCAGCAGGCAGCGCCCCGACAACGAGTCCAGTCGCTCCTGCCATGACACGCCGCCCAGCGGTTCGGCATCCTGGAGCCGGTGATCCAGCGCCGCGTCGAGTGACACCCAAAAACAAGAACCCCGGCCCTCGGTCGACTGGAAACCATGGTCCGCACCGATCAGCCGGGCCGAGCGCGCCACCACCGAGAGCCCTAGGCCGTGGCCGGCCACCTCCTGTGTCCAGCGTGCGGTCCCGCGATAGAACGGGGCATAAAGGCGATGCTGGTCCTCCAGCGGCACGCCAGGGCCTGTGTCACGAACCTCGATGCGCCATTGCCCGCCGCGAGAGCGAACGCCGACCAGCACGCCGCCTCTGCAGGTGTAGCGCAACGCGTTCTGCACGAGATTGAAGACCATCTGCCGCAGCAGCGTGCCGTCGGTGTGCACGATGGGCATGCGCCGGCGCGGCAGGCTCACCCGCAGCCGCAGTCCACGCTGCTGCGCATCTGGACCGAACACCGTCGCCACGTCGCCGAACACAGTGGCCAGAGGGACGGGCTCCCGCCGCACTTCGTAGGTGCCCGACTCCAGGCGCGACAGGTCGAGCAGCGCGTCGAACATGAAAGCAAGCGAACGAGCGCAGTCCTGGATGCCATTCAGTACCGGTACGAGTTGCGTATCGGTATTGCGCTGAATCGCCGTCTCCATCAGCAGGCCCATGGCGTGCAGTGGCTGGCGCAGGTCGTGGCTGGCCGTGGCAAAAAATCGGTTCTTTTCCTCCAGCGCGCGCTCTGCCTCTTCCTTGGCCTCGCGGTAGCGTTCTGCGAGTTGCAATCGCTGGCGCTCCATTTCCACCTGTTGCACGACGAATCGGCGCGACCCCCAGGCATGCCGCAAGATCACGCCGCCGAAGAGGACCACCAGCGCGAGCATGGCCTGCCAGCGCTCGGGGAAATACCACGTCACGGCGGCCAGGATCGGCCCATAGGTGGCCACGAAGAACGGAAAGAACACGCGCGGCTGCGGCGCTAGAAAGGTGGTGCCCGAGGCGATGACCGCGCACATGACGAGGTATACCAAAAGCCGGAAATCCTGGGCCGCCCCCTGCGTGAGCGCGATGGGCACGACCCAGAGCACACCATCTGCCACCGCCAGCACCTGGAAAGTGCGCTCCCAGCGAGGCACCACCTCGACATCGGGCCGAGTGGCGTCTTGGCGAAAGCGCCACTGCATGATCCACAGCAGGCTCGCAAAGGCGAGGAATGCACCCCACCACCAGAGCATGGGCCCGGATGGCGCTCCGCTGCGCGCATGCAGCCACGTCAGCACCCCCGGGATGACGAGCGCCGGAATCTCCGAGGCGCCGCCCCGCGATGCAAACGATTGGAGCAGCCGCCGCCGTACCGCCAGGTCGAGCGCGGCGTTGGACGTTTGGGCATCCGCCGCGGGCTCGGCGTTCCATGCGTCGGGATAGCGGCTGTCGGGTGTGATCGGCATCTGCGGGATGGGGGATGGGAGATGGGAGATGGGGTAAGGCGGAAAGGCGAGGGAGGGGCTGGAGTTTTCGGGGGCAGGACTCTGTCAGCCGAGCGTGGGGCAAGGCGGCTAGTCGTTGGTCGCCGCTTCGCATACCCCGATCTCCGCTCGGTGAGCCGCGAACTCTGACCTCGGCGCGGCGTCAGCCGGAATGCACGCTACGTGTCGCGCACGGCTTGCGGCTGCGAATCAATCGAACCTGCAGGGCGCCAACGTGCTCACCTCCGCGCTGCTGCATGGCCGCTGCAAGCCGGGCTTCGCGATGTCGGGGCGCACACAGATGTCAGCGGCACTGGGCCACCGTGCAAGTTGCTCACCCGTCGAAACTCCACATGCCGGATCCGGGCTCGGCCGTCTGCCCAAACCGGTGACGCACAGGCAGCCATGAAGCCCATCAAGAGCAAGGCAGTGGCAAACGGGCTGTTCGATGGTGCGTATCGCATAGCATCCCTTTGGCTTTGGAAGAGCGAAGGTTTTTGGAAAGCAGCACTGGAACACGTCGATTGCGGATTGCCTATCCCTCCATGGTGGGGTAGGGCGCACGGGCGTTACAGCTCGTGCGCTGAGCCGGGTTTGGCCAAGCCCAAAAAAAGTAGTACATAATGCAGGTTTTCTGCCCGAGGGGTGTCCGAAAAACCTCTTGTGGATCAAGAAGTTGAGTCGGAAGCGAGCATTCGTTTCCCGCTCCGTTTTGCAAGGGAAGCTTCGGCTTCCCTTTTTTTATTGCGCGAGTCGGTTGCTCTTTGGATTGGCCGATCCGCATTGGCAGCGTTGCGCACCTGCGTGGCCCGGGTTACGCTTGAATGCAAGGTGCGCACCGCGCAGCCGGCGCCCCGATGGTGAAATTGGTAGACACTGCGGACTTAAAATCCGCCGCTTCCTGAAAAGGGGCGTGCCGGTTCGACCCCGGCTCGGGGCACCACTACGATTCGATCATGTCAAGTTACAACGCTCCCTTTGAAATCCATGTCCACGGCCAGGTGCAGTTGCGGGCCGATACGGGGTTCGACCAGTTGCAAGAGGCCTTGAAGCCGCTCTGGAAGTACGCCGGGGCCCGTTCCTTGGCCGATGGTGCGGCGAGCGCCTATGAGGAAGAGCCCGGCATCCAGTTCGACGCCAAGGAGCACACCCTGCAGATCTGCTGGACGGTGCGCGGTGACGAGGACTTCCGCCAGTCGCTCGACGAGATGTGCATGAGCCTCAACGAGTTGTCGGAGCAGGGCGCGGCCATCGAGGTCACGTTCTATGACACCGACTTCGACGAGGACGAAGAGGATGACGGCACCGAAGCGCGTGACGACTTCCTCATGCTGTTCGTGGGACCAACCCCCGCCGCCATCATGCAGGTGCAGCGCGATCTGCTCGTGCAGGATGTCGTGAACATGATGGAGCGCCACTTCGATGGCGCCGAGCTGGGCGGCGTGGTGGCCGAGATCGACAAGCTGTTCTCGCAGCGTTTCGATGCCCTGGTGAACTCGCTGGAGATCGGCAAGCCGCCACGCGGCAGCGGCGGTTCCGGTGGTGGCCATGGCGGCAGTGGCGGGCGCCGTCCCCGCCATCTGCACTGAGAACACACCCGTTTTTCCGAACGATCCAATGGCCTCTCATCCAGAGGCGGCCAGCGGGTCGGGACCGATGGCGATCGAACTGCCTTACCTTCGTGCGTACCCGGATGCCTTGCAGGATCAGGTGCGCACGCTCATCGCCGAAGGGGGCCTGGCGGCCCTGCTGCAGCAGCGCTATCCCCAGGCGCATGCCGTGCGCACCGACAAGGCGCTGTACCAATACGCCGCCGACCTGAAGGCGCAGCATCTGCGCAAGGCCGATACGGTGCAGAAAGTGGTGTTCGACAGCAAGATCCATGTGGTGCGGCACGCGTTGGGGTTGCACACCTCGTCGGCGCGCGTGCAGGGCGGGCGCCTGACGGCGCGGCACGAGATCCGCATCGCCTCCATGTTCAAGCAGGCACCGGAAGAGTTTCTGCGCATGATCGTCGTGCACGAGTTGGCCCACCTGCGCGAGAAGGATCACGACAAGGCCTTCTACCAGTTGTGCGAGCACATGGAGCCCCGCTACCACCAGTATGAGTTCGATACGCGGTTGTATCTGACCCACATCGAGCATGCGGGGGAACGCCTCTGGGGCGTCTGATGGCCGTTGCGTCTGCTATTGTTTTTGTAGCTAGACGCCGGGAACTTTATTGCGCCGGAGCCCGATTGGCTTCATGAACCATTGCACCTGCACCTGCACCTGCACCTGCACCTGCGCCGTCCGCCGGCACAGTGGCCGTGCTGCAGCACCGCGCCGGTAGCTGCAGCCAGCGCTGTGCTGCGGCCTGCAGGGGCAGCAGCGAGCCCGTGGTGATCAGTTGCATGCGGTCGCATGCTGCGGGGATTTCGTCGCCCGGGTCCGCCAGGAGGCCGGTGGCCTGCAGCAGGCGGCGGGTTTGCCTGGCGACCGGCTCGCCGGTGTCCACCAGGCGCACCGCCGGGCCGATGAGGGCGCGCAATTCTTCTTCGGCGAACACATAGTGGGTGCAGCCCAGCACCAGGGTGTCGATGTGGCCTGCCGCGGTGCCGAACGTGCCCATGGCGGCGATGTAGCGCGTGCACAGTTCGCGCACCTCGGAGGATTCGGCGGCATCAGGCACCGCATGTTCAGTGCTGCGTTCGATGGCGTAGGCCAGCCCATCGCAGGGCTGCACCACGAATTCGGCCTGCGATTGCAGCGACCCCAGCAGCAACGCGAACTTGCCGCTGGTGAGCGTGCCCCGTGTGCCGATGACGCCGATGCGCCCGGTCTGGCTGAGCGCCACCGCGGGCTTGATGGCCGGCTCCAGGCCGACGAGGGGCAGGTCCGGGCATTGGGTCCGGACCTCGTGGATGGCGGCGGCGGTGGCCGTGTTGCAGGCGACCACCAGGGCCTTGATGCCGTGCACCGCCTGCAGGTAGCGGGTGATGGCGTGGGTGCGCGCGGCGACATAGGCGTCGCCCCGCTCGCCGTAGGGCGCGTGACCACTGTCCGCCAGGTAGACGAAGCGCTCGTGCGGCAGTTCGGCCTGTAGCGCGCGCAGCACGCTCAGGCCGCCGATGCCGCTGTCGAACACACCGATGGGGCGTTGCTGCGAGGTGGGCGTCATGCGTGCCTTGGTGCGATGTGAACGGAAAAATCAGACAACTCCGGCGGCCCCAGCGGCTGCCGGGCCGACCCGCGGGGCGGGGCCGCCACCAGGCCACGCCTGGAGCCGCCGCCATGGCCGGAGAGGGCGTTCAAGCGGCGACGAGGTCAATGGACTTGAACTCGCCCGTGGCGATGCGCTTTTGCCATTCGGCCGGGCCGGTGATGTGGGCGCTGGTGCCGCCGGCGTCCACGGCCACGGTCACGGGCATGTCCACCACGGTGAACTCGTAGATGGCTTCCATGCCCAGATCGGCAAAGCCGACGACCTTGGCTTCCTTGATGGCCTTGCTGACCAGGTAGGCGGCGCCGCCCACGGCCATCAGGTAGGCGCTCTGGTGCTTCTTGATGGCTTCGATGGCGACCGGGCCGCGCTCGGACTTGCCGATCATCGAGATCAGGCCCGTTTCGGCCAGCATCATCTCGGTGAACTTGTCCATGCGCGTGGCGGTGGTCGGGCCGGCGGGGCCCACGGCCTCGTCCTTGACCGGGTCCACGGGGCCCACGTAGTAGATGACGCGGTTGGTGAAATCCACGGGCAGCTTCTCGCCCTTGGCCAGCATGTCCTGGATGCGCTTGTGCGCGGCATCGCGGCCGGTGAGCATCTTGCCGTTGAGCAGCAGCGTGTCGCCCGGCTTCCAGCTCGCCACTTCTTCCTTGGTGAGGGTGTCCAGGTTGACGCGGCGGCTCTTGTTGTAGTCGGGCGCCCAGTCGATCTTGGGCCACAGGTCGAGCGAAGGCGCCTCCAGATAGGCGGGGCCGGAGCCGTCCAGCACGAAGTGCGCGTGGCGCGTGGCGGCGCAGTTGGGGATCATCGCCACGGGCTTGGAGGCCGCGTGCGTGGGGTACATCTTGACCTTGATGTCCAGCACGGTGCTCAGGCCGCCCAGGCCCTGCGCACCGATGCCCAGGGCGTTGACCTTCTCGTACAGCTCCAGGCGCAGTTCCTCGACCTGGTCGAGCTTTTTCGCCGCGCGCGGCCTTGGCCTGCAGCTCGTACATGTTCAGGTCGTCCATCAGGCTTTCCTTGGCCAGCAGCACGGCTTTTTCCGCCGTGCCGCCGATGCCGATGCCCAGCATGCCGGGCGGGCACCAGCCGGCGCCCATCGTGGGCACGGTCTTGAGCACCCAGTCCACCAGGTTGTCGCTGGGGTTCATCATGACCATCTTGGACTTGTTCTCGCTGCCGCCGCCCTTGGCCGCGACGGTGATGTCCACGGTGTCGCCCGGCACGATCTGCGTGAAGATCACCGCGGGCGTGTTGTCCTTGGTGTTCTTGCGGGCGAACTGCGGGTCGGCCACGACGCTGGCGCGCAGCGTGTTGTCGGGGTGGTTGTAGCCGCGGCGCACGCCTTCGTTGATGGCGTCTTCCAGGCCGCCGGGAAAGCCTTCCCAGCGCACGTCCATGCCGATCTTCAGGAACACGTTGACGATGCCGGTGTCCTGGCAGATGGGGCGCTGGCCGGTGGCGCTCATCTTGCTGTTGGTGAGGATCTGCGCCATCGCATCCTTGGCCGCCGGGCTCTGCTCGCGCTCGTAGGCGCGCGCCAGGTGGGCGATGAAGTCGGCGGGGTGGTAGTAGCTGATGTACTGCAGGGACGCAGCAACGGACTCCACGAGGTCGTGGTACCGGATGGTCGTGGTCATGGTGGGGTGTGTTTTTGGGGAAAGAACGAACCGCGCAATTATCGCCGCCCGCTCCGGACGGCGCTGGCGGCGGTCAGCCGCGGGGGGGCGGCGTCGAACGGCAGGCTTTCGAGCGCCTCGAGCCCGCCGATCACGGAGGGCGCGAAATCCGCCGAGCCTTCCGGCTTGTCGCCCTGGGCCCAGGCCAGCAGCACGTCCGCCGGCATGGGGCGGGCGTAGAAAAAGCCCTGCAGCTCGTCGCAACGCATGGCCAGCAGGATGTCGCGCTGGCCGCTGGTTTCCACGCCCTCGGCCACCACGCGCAGGCCCAGGGCGTGGGCCAGCCGCACCACGGCATCGACCACGGCGCGGGCGTCTTCTTCATGTTCAAGGTCGTTCACGAAGCTGCGGTCGATCTTGAGCTGCTGGGCCGGCAGCTGGCGCAGGTAGTTCAGGCTCGAATAGCCGGTGCCGAAGTCGTCGATGGACAGGAACACGCCGATGCGCGCCAGGCCTTCGAAGGTGCGCTGCGTGGCCTTGGTGTCTTCCATGGCCACCGATTCGGTGATCTCGCACAGCAGTTGCGAGGAATCCAGGCCATGGAACTGCAGGGCGTGCTCGATGCGCTCGGCCAGCCCGCTTTCGCGCAGCTGGTGCACCGACAGGTTGATCGCCACTCGCATGCGCAGGCCGCTGCGCGCCCAGTCGGCCATCTGCCGGCACGCCTCTTCGATGACCCAGGCGCCCAGCTGGCCGATCAGTCCGAAGCGCTCGGCCAGGCCGATGAACACCAGCGGGCTCACCATGCCGCGCTTCGGGTGGTGCCAGCGCAGCAGGGCTTCCACGCCGTTGATGCGGCCGCGCTTGCCGTCGATCTTGGGCTGGTAGTGCAGGGCGAGCTCGCCGCGCGACAGGGCGTGGCGCAGGTCGTTCTGCAGCTCCAGCTGGTCGGACGCGTCGGAGCCCATGTGGGGTTCGAACATGGCGTAGCCGTTGCCGCCCGCGCGCTTGGCGGCATACATGGCGGCATCGGCATTGGCGACCAGCTTGTCGCGGTCGCCGTGGTCGGGGTGCAGCACCACGCCGATGGAGCAGCCGATCTGCACCTGCCGGCCCGCCACATGGAAGGGCAGGGCGAGCGCTGCCAGGATGCGGTTGGCCACCACAATGCAGTCGGCCGTGTTGCCCACGTCTTCCAGCAGCAGCAGGAATTCGTCGCCGCCCACGCGGGCCACCGTGTCGCTTTCGCGCGCTTCGGCGCGCAGGCGCTGGGCGGCTTCCGACAGGATGGCGTCGCCTGCGGCATGGCCGAAGGAGTCGTTGATGGGCTTGAAGCCGTCCAGGTCCACGAACAGCACGGCCAGGCGGTCCAGCACGCGGTGGTGGTTGGTGCGCTCCAGGCGCAGCAGCGCATGGGCGAGGCGGTCTTCGAACAGCAGGCGGTTGGGCAGGCCGGTGAGTGCATCGGCGAACGCGCGCTTTTGCAGCTCGGCATTGGCCTGCTGCAGCTTGGCGTTGCTGTCCTGGAGCGATTGGGTGAGCCGGCGCGCGACGTTCTGCAGCCGCGCATCGAGGATGGAGATGAACAGCGTGCTGAGCATCAGCAGCAGCGTGAAGATCGCCACCATGGCGGCCAGCCCCGAGCCGCCCAGCGAATCGGCGCTCAGGCACACGGTGCCCTGCGGGAACTGGGCGGCGGCCATGCCGATGTAGTGCATGCCGCAGATGGCCAGCGCCATCACCAGCGATGCCGCGGCCTGGAACATCCTGCGCCGGTGGCCATGCATGCCCCGCAGGGCCTGGAACAGGTAGAGTGCCGTGGCCGAGGCCAGCACCGCCACGGCCACCGACAAGGCGACATAGAAGCCGTTCCACACGATGCCGATGGACAGGTGCATGGCGCGCATGCCGATGTAGTGCATCGCGCTGATGCCCGCGCCCATGGCGAGCGCCCCGACGGCCAGGTGCCGATGCCGCACGCGCTCCATGCTGGCCAGGCCCAGCGCGACGGCCGATGCCGCCACGGCGGCCAGCCAGGACAGGGCGGTGATCGCGGGGGTGAAGCCCAGGGCGATGGGCAGCTCGAACGCCAGCATGCCCAGGAAATGCATGGACCAGATGCCCGTGCCCATCACCAGCGAACCCGCGGCCCACCAGGCCAGTCCGATGCGGCTGTGGGAGGTGCGCACGCGGCGTGCCAGGTTGAGCGTGACGTACGAGGCCAGCACCGCCACGGCGAACGACGCTGCGACCACCAGCGGATCGTGGTGCGACGGCAGGAAGCCGGTCAGCGGTGGGGCGAGCGGGGAGGGCATGGAAGGTGCGGCGGCAGCGGGGCGCCAAAGGTGTCCAAGTGTATCCACCGCAGGCTCTCCCGGGGGCCGGGAGGGTCTCTGCGCCACGCGGTCCCCACCGATGAGAATGGTTTTGTTTCGCGTTATGCTTTTGGACGATACGCACCCTTGTGCGCCCTTCGTTTCTTCACCACCGGACCCGCCAGACATGACCTCCCGCATCGAACGCGACACCTTCGGCCCCATCGAGGTGCCGGCCCATCAGCTCTGGGGCGCGCAGACGCAGCGATCGCTGCAGAACTTCGACATCTCCGGCGAGCAGCAGCCGCGCGAGATCATCCGGGCCCTGGCGCAGGTCAAGCGCGCCTCGGCCGTGGTCAACCAGGCGCTGGGCCTGCAGGACGCGAAGAAGACCGACGCCATCGTGGCCGCGGCCGACGAGGTGATCGCCGGCCGGCATCCGGGCGAGTTCCCGCTCGTGGTCTGGCAGACGGGCTCGGGCACGCAGACCAACATGAACGTCAACGAGGTGCTGGCCAACCGCGCCAGCGAGATCCTGGGCGGCGAGCGCGGCGAGGCCCGCCTGGTGCACCCCAACGACGATGTGAACCGCAGCCAGTCGAGCAACGACGTGTTCCCCACCGCCATGCACGTGGCGGCGGTGGAGGCGCTCACGCACCGGCTGCTGCCCGCCCTGGCCAAGCTGCGCGCCACGCTGGCGCAAAAGGCCGAGGACTTCGACGGCATCGTGAAGATCGGCCGCACCCACCTGCAGGACGCCACCCCGCTCACGCTGGGCCAGGAGTTCTCGGGCTACGTGGCGCAGCTCGATCACGGCGAGCGCCACGTGCGCGCCGCGCTGCCGCACCTGTGCGAACTGGCCCTGGGCGGCACCGCCGTGGGCACCGGCCTGAACGCCCCCAAGGGCTACGCCGAGCAGGCCGCCGCCGAGCTGGCGCGCCTGACCGGGCTGCCGTTCGTCACGGCGCCCAACAAGTTCGAGGCCCTGGCCTCGGTCGATGCGCTGGTGCATGCGCACGGCGCGCTCAAGACCCTGGCCGCCAGCCTGATGAAGATCGCCAACGACGTGCGCTGGCTGGCGAGCGGCCCGCGCAGCGGCATCGGCGAGCTGAGCATTCCCGAGAACGAGCCCGGCTCGTCCATCATGCCGGGCAAGGTCAACCCCACGCAGAGCGAGGCGGTGACCATGCTGGCCGCCCAGGTGTTCGGCAACGACGTGGCCATCAACTTCGGCGGTGCCTCGGGCAATTTCGAGCTGAACGTGTTCCGCCCCATGGTGGCCCACAACTTCCTGCAGAGCGTGCGCCTGCTGGCCGATGGCATGGTGAGCTTCAACGACCACTGCGCCGTGGGCATCGAGCCCAACCGCGACCGCATCACCGAGTTGGTGGACCGCTCGCTGATGCTGGTGACCGCGCTCAACACGCACATCGGCTACGACAAGGCCGCCTTCATCGCCAAGAAGGCGCACAAGGAAGGCACCAGCCTGCGCGAGGCGGCCGTGGCTTCGGGCCACGTCACCGGCGAGCAGTTCGACCAATGGGTCGTTCCGGGGAACATGGTCGGCCGCTGAGCGGGCACTGAAAAGGCGCCAGCGCCCCGTCGCCCGCCGGCTCAGTGCGTAGTCTTGCGCGCGCGCTTACGCGCGCGCGGGGCGCGCACCGGCCGGTCCTGGTGCCGCAGGAACGCCAGCAGCCGGCGCTCGGCGGCCTGCAGCGCGCGCGGCGTGTTCGTGCCGCCGATGCGCTCCCACAGCACCTGCATGTCTGGCCCGGCGTCGGAAGTGAGCCGCGATCCCAGCGCCAGCACCGAGGGGTGCACGTACGACTTCTTGCACACGGCCGGCGTGTTGCCCAGCTGCCGCGCCACTTCGATCAGGATGTGCTTGGCCGTCACCGCGGGCGCGCCGGGCTGGGGCGAGCAGGCCAGCCGCGTCAGCTCCAGCGCCTGCACGGTGCCGTGCCAGGTGCGGAAGTCCTTGGCGGTGAAGTGCTCGCCCTCCTGCGTGCCGGTGATCTCGCGCAGGTAGTCGTTCACGTCGCCCGAATCGACGGCATGCAGCGCGCCGTCCTCTCCCTCGTACTGGAACAGTTCCTGGCCCGGCAGCTGCTGGCAGCGGCGCACGACGCGGGCCACGCGCGGGTCGTCGAGCGTGGCCTCCTGCTGCACGCCGCTCTTGCCGCGAAACCGCAGCTGCAGTTGGTTGCCGCGCAGCGCCGCATGGCGGGTGCGCAAGGTGGTCAGGCCGTAGGAGCGGTTGGTGCTGGCGTATTCCTCGTTGCCCACGCGCAGGTAGGTGGTGTCCAGCAGGCGCACCAGCGTGGCGAGCACCCGCTCGCGGGACAGGGTGGGGCCCGACTTGGCCCGCAGGTCGCGCGCCACCCGCGCGCGGATGCGGGGCAGGGCGCGGCCGAAGGCCTGCATGCGTTCGAACTTGGCCTCGTCGCGCTGCAGGCGCCAGTCGGCGTGGTAGCGGTACTGGCGCCGGCCGCGCGCATCCAGCCCCGTGGCCTGCAGGTGGCCGTTGGGCAGCGGGCAGATCCACACCTCGGTGTAGGCGGGTGGGATGGCCAGGCGCTGGATGCGGGTGATCTCGTCCGGGTCAGTCAGCCATTGGCCGTCGGGCTGGCGGTAGCGAAAGCCGTCGCCCTTGCGCTCGCGGCTCAGGCCCGGCATCTCGGGGTTGACGTAGCGCAGGCCGCGGGCCAGGCGGGTGGCGGGCGGGCGGGCCGGCGAAGCGGCGGCAGGGGCGGTAGCAGTGGCGGTGCGTGGCATGGATGGGACGGCAGGCGGTGCGGCAAGAAGGGGCGCGAAGCGCGTCCCCCCGATCTCAGCCCAGCCGGCGCGGGCCGGCTGTAGGAGGCAACCCGCTGCGCCGGTGGGAGTGCATCCGTGCCGCGCCGGTCCGGTGGGCACCCGCGCCGCGGTCCATGGGTAAAAATGGCCTGCAGTGCAATATCCACTAGGGCATTGCGCTATTAAAAATATAGCATCCGAGGTGAGTGCAGCGGCGGGTGCCGCGGTGGCTGCCGCGCCGCTGCACGCGTCGCCCGGGCCTCAGAACCGCGCCGTGGCCCCCACGAAGTAGGTGCGCCCGCCGTTGTCATAGTTGCTGCCCAGTTCCCGCGTCTGCTTGTCCGCCACGTTGAGGATGCCGGCCCGCAGGGTGAAGGTTTCGTTCAACCGGTAGCTGGTGGTCAGGTCCACGGTGGTGTAGGCCTTGGCGAAGGTGGTGGCCGCGCCGGTGACGACGAGTTCCTTGCCCACGTAGCGGGCGCTGGCATCGGCGGTCCAGGCCGGGGCGACGCGCCACTGCAGCGACGAATACACGGTCAGGCGCGGCACGGACAGCAGCGAGGCGCCGGTGGTGAGGTTTTTGGACTCGAACATCTTCGTGGCATTGGTGCGCCAGTCGATCGACGGCGCCAGCGGCACGGTGGCGTTGGCCTCCAGCCCGCGCGTGCGGGCGCGCTGGGCGTTGGCCATGCGCGTCCACCAAAAGCCGTTGTACAGGCCCAGGGGCTGGTAGTCGATCTTGTTCTTGAAGTCGGTGTGGAAGTAGGTGGCGCCGAAGGCCCAGCCGCCCTGCTCGTAGCCCGTGCCCAGCTCGAAGTTGGTGCTGGTCTCGGGCTGCAGGTCGGGGTTGCCGGCCATGTAGCAGCCGCGCGTTCCGTCGGCATTCACGCGGGTGCTGGTCCAGCCCAGGCCCGCCAGGCTGCGGCAGCCGTTGCCGCCGGACTGCGTGGCGGCATTGGGCGAATTCTCTTTCAGGCCCGGCGCGCGGAAGCCGCGCGACACGCCGGTACGCACCGTCCACGCCGAGGCCGGGTGGTAGACGAAGTAGGCGCGCGGGCTCCAGTTGTTGCCGTACTTTTCGTGGTGGTCCATGCGCAGGCCGAGCGTGAGCGCCAGGTTCTCGCGCAGGAAGATCTGGTCCTCGCCGAACAGCGCCCAGGTGGTGGCCGACAGGGACGATCCCGACACCGGCCGCCCGCTGTAGTCGATGGGGGCGAGGCCGATGGTGTCGCGGTTGTCCAGTTCTTCCTGCTTCCATTGCAGCCCGGTGGTCAGCATCTGGTCGAAGCCCAGGAGCTTCAGCGGCATGTCCACGCGGCCGTCCAGCGTGGTTTCGCGCGAGTGGTTGCCGATGGTGTCGCCCAGGTCCTCGTACTCGTGGCGCGACAGGTTGATCTTGGAGCGCACGTCGCCCCAGCGGCCGTCGTGCCCCAGGCCGAACGAGGTGTGCCGCAGCCGGCTCAGGCCCCAGGGGCTGACGACCTGCCCGCCGCTGGCAGTGCGCGCATCCGAGCCGGTGGCGCGCTGCGTGGCCTGGGCCGCCTCGAGCGACACCGACTGGTCGGGCGTGAGCTGCCAGCTCAGCAGCGCGTTCAGTCCCTGGTTGCGCGCGCCGGCCGTGGACAGGTAGGTGCCCGCATGCCCGCCCGTGCCTTCATCGGCATCGCGCTCGGTGTAGTTGCCCGACACGCGCAGGCCGATGCGGTCGGTCACCGGGCCGCTGACGGTGAAGCCCGTCTGCCGCGTGTCGCCGCGCTCCGAATCAGAGGGCTTGGAGTAGTTGACCGTGGCGGAGCCGCCCCAGCGCAGGCCGATCTTGCGGGTGATGATGTTGATCACCCCGCCCATGGCGTCCGAGCCGTACAGCGACGACATCGGGCCGCGCACCACCTCGATGCGCTCGATCATCTCGGGCGAGATCCAGTCCAGGTCCTGCTGGCCCAGGTCGTCGCGGTAGTTCACGCCGGCCGAATTGCCCTGGCGCTTGCCGTCCACGAGGATGAGCGTGTATTTCTCGGGCAGGCCGCGCAGGCGGATCTTGGACTGCGCGCCCGTGCCCGACAGCCCGCCGGTCACGCCGGGAATGGTGGACAGCAGCTCGCCGAGGCTGGTGACGGGCTTGCGCTCGATGTCTTCGCGGGTGATCACGCTGATGCTGGCAGGCGCCTCTTTGATGTCCACGGCCGTGCCCGAGGCCGTGACCACCACGGTGGACAGGGCGGCCTGCGCGGGTTGCGCAGGTTGCGATTCGGACGGCGGGGCGGTCTGGGCGTGGGCACCGGCGCTCAGCGCCAGGGCGATCGCGAGGGACAGGGGCTGGGGGCGAAGCGAAGACGGCAAGATCATGAAAGCAGTTTCCTGTAAAAACTGCAAATGATAGTGATTCGCTTTTACTATTTGACCAATTGGTGGGTTTCAGAAGAAATTTCGGGCTTCGCCGAACGGTGGAAGGAGGTATTGAAAAAGCGGCAAGCCGCAGTGTTAGAAAGGGTTTTAAGCTATTGAAAAAATAGCAAAATCCTGTGCCATCGGCCATCGGCCATCG
>NZ_BAAJYT010000025.1:0-33779 GCF_057541515.1 Acidovorax sp. KNOB132 | reverse complement strand
GGGGGGGTCGTCGTGGGAGGCCATGGGGTCCTCACTTCATGCGGCGCAGCGCGGGCGGGGCGTCACCGGGCGCCGGGCGCGCTGCGGCGGGCGCGTGCATCAGTTCGCGCAGCCGTGCCCGCGCGCGGGACAGGCGCGACATCACCGTGCCGACGGGGATCTGCAGCACGCGGGCCGTCTGCGCGTAGTCCATGTCTTCGAGCGTCACCAGCAGCAGCACCGCGCGCTGGTCGGAGGGCAGGCGCTGCAGGCAGCGATCGAGGTCGATGGCGTCGTCCGATGCGGGCGCCGGGGCCTGAAGGCTGTCCTGCACGGCCTCGATGTCCAGCAGCGGCAGGGCCGAAGCCGAGCGCTGCTGGTTCAGGTACAGGTGGTGCATCAGGGTGAAGAGCCAGGCCCGCAGATCGCTGCCCGACCGCCAGAGCAGCCACTTGCGGCACGCGCGCTCCAGGGTGTCCTGCACCAGATCGTCGGCGGCCCAGGCATTGCCGGTCAGGGCCCGCGCATAGCGGCGCAGGCTGGGCAGGTGCTCGACGATCCGGTCCATGGGGGCGGGCGCTGGGCCGGTCCCGGATCAGGGTTTGGCGGTGTGCCAGACCTGGTTGACGCCGTCGCCGGTGCGATCGCCTGGCTTGGCGTCCTTGGCCCAGTAGTACAGCGGCTTGCCCTTGTAGGCCAGCTGGCTGCTGCCGTCGTCGCGGCGCACCACGCTGTAGTCGCCGGTCGGGGTGGCATTGCCGGCCATCAGCGGCGGCCAGTTGGTGGCGCAGGGGCCGTTGCAGACCGATTTGCCGCTGCCCGTCGCATCGCGGTCGAAGGTGTAGAGGGTCATGCCGTTGGGGCCGGTCAGTGCGCCGTCCTTGGCCTGGACGCCAGCCGGCGCCGTCATCATGGAAGAGCAGCCGGCCAGCGCCAGTGCAAAGGCGGCGGTGGCCACGGAGGAAGCGATGCGGATCATGGGTGTCTCCAGTCGATCGGGTGCGGGCGACGCGAAATGCGGCCCTGCACCTGGATGAACACCGAAGGATGCGCTTTTATTCCCTGCGCCGCCGAAAACATTACCGGTGGCGGCTTTTCATCGCACGCTCGACCTCGCGCTTGCCTTCGCGGTCCTTGATGGTGTCGCGCTTGTCGTGCTCCGCCTTGCCCTTGGCCAGCGCGAAATCGCACTTCACTAGGCCATCCTTCCAGTGCAGGTTGAGCGGCACCAGCGTGTACCCCTTTTGCTCGACCTTGTTGATCAAGCGATCGATCTCCTGCCGGTGCAGCAGCAGTTTCTTGGTGCGCGCCGCCTCGGGGCTGACGTGGGTCGAGGCAGTCTTGAGGGCGTTGATCTGGCAGCCGATCAGGAACAACTCGCCTTCGCGGATCACGACGTAGCCGTCGGTCAGTTGCACCTTGCCTTCGCGCAGTGCCTTGACCTCCCAGCCGTGCAGCACCATGCCGGCTTCGTAGCGTTCCTCGAAGAAGTAGTTGTAGGCTGCCTTTTTGTTGTCGGCGATGCGGGACTGTGTTTCGGGTTTTTTGGCCATGGGTTATAGGTGCGGCGCAAACCGGGAGATGAAAGCCCTCCCTACAATCGTTGTCGTCTCGCTTCCAAGATTTTAGGCCCACGCGCTCCAGGCCCTCCGTAGGGCATCCGGCCCTTTGCCCATGGCGCCTTGCTTCATCCATGAAAAACGTCAACAAGTCCGTCCTGATCTGGTACAGCCCCGAGGAAATGTTCGCCCTCGTCACCGATGTGGCCAAGTACCCGGAGTTTCTGCCCTGGTGCGACCACGCGGCCGTGCTGGACCAGGACGCACAAGGCATGACGGCCGAGGTCGGCATCGCGCTGGGCGGGCTGCGCAAGACATTCGTCACGCGCAACACGCAGGAGGCCGGGCGCCGCGTTCAGATGCGCCTGGTCAAGGGGCCATTTTCGCAACTGGACGGCGACTGGGTTTTCCATCCCGTGGGAGACGGCTCGCAGCGCGCCTGCAAGGTCGAGTTGACGCTGAACTACGGTTTCGACAGCGTGGCGCTGGCGGCCTTGGTCGGGCCGGTTTTCGATCGCATTGCCGGCACGATGGTGGATGCGTTCATCCAGCGCGCCGAGCAGGTGTATGGCTGACAGGCCGGACACATCCGCTGCTGGGGCGGCGGTGGAGTGGCTGACGGTGACGGTGGTGCACTCCTCGGCACCCCGATCGACCGTGGAGCGGGTCTTGCCGTTGCCCAGGGGGGCCACCCTGGCCGATGCATTGAAGGCCTGCGGGCTGGCTGCGGGCGACAGCGCCTGCGGCGTATGGGGCAGGGCGGCGGCGCCCGACCAGGTTTTGCAGGACGGGGACCGGGTGGAGCTGTACCGGCCTTTGGTGGTGGACCCCAAGGTGGCGCGGCGCGAGCGTTTTGCCCGCCAGGGGGCCCGGTCCACCGGCCTGTTCGCGCAGCGCCGACCGGGTGCAAAGGCCGGCTATTGAGGGCTGGCGGGCACGGGGGTATTTGAGATGCCCTTGCGGGTGGTCATCCAGTGACCGTGCCGGGTTCTGCCCGGCTCAGCGCGGCGCGCACTCGGACGCGATCACACTGTCGGCGCGGCGGGCCTCCGCGGCCTTGGCGGATTCGTCCATGAACACGCGCTCTCCCTGTGCATTGGTCTGGCTGAACAATTGGCCGGATGTCATCGCTGCCTTGGATTGCCGTGCCCGCTCGCAGTTTTCGGCCCGCAGCTTGGCCTGGCGCTCCTCGTCGGCCCTCTTCTTGGCGGCCTCTGCCGCGTCGGCCTGGGCCTTGCGCTCTTCCAGTTCCTTGTCTTTCCCGCTGGGGCGTGGCGCACTGGCTGCCGCCATGGCGGCAGACGCCCCATCCGCCGCAGGCGGCACGGCAACCGGGCGGGCCGAGATCGCATTGCCGCCGGGCTGCTTGAGAATGCTCTTTTGCGGAATCTCCGTTGGCGGCGGCCGGTCGCTGAAGACCTTGCGGCCGTCCTTGTCGATCCACTGCCATTGCGCCGCAGCGCCCATGGCCCACGTGCAGGCGAGGGCGGCCAAAAGAAGCTGGGGGGTTTTCATGCGATGCAAGTTTAGCGGCCGAAGCCCCTTGGCGCCATGGTTGCCAAGCCACAACGCGAGCACACGCACGGCCCGCAGGTACAATCCTTTTTTTGGAGCTTTCTCATGCGCCTTCTTGGAAAAGCGCTCACCTTCGACGATGTGTTGCTGGTGCCAGCGTACTCCCAGGTCCTCCCCAAGGACACGTCCCTCGCGACGCGACTCTCCCGCAATATTTCCCTGAACCTGCCGCTGGTGTCCGCCGCCATGGACACGGTCACCGAGGCGCGCCTGGCCATTGCCATCGCGCAAGAGGGCGGGATGGGGATCGTGCACAAAAACCTCACGCCGCAGGAGCAGGCCGCCCACGTGGCCAAGGTCAAGCGGTACGAGTCCGGTGTCGTTCGCGATCCCGTCGTCATCACGCCCGAGCACACCGTCCTGCAGGTGTCGCAACTGTCGGAGCAACTGGGCATTTCGGGTTTTCCGGTGTGCGACGGTGGCAAGGTCGTCGGCATCGTGACGGGGCGCGACCTGCGCTTTGAAACGCGCTACGACGTCAAGGTGCATGAAATCATGACGCCGCGCGACAAGCTCATCACCGTCAACGAGAAGGAAGGCACTTCTCCCGCTGCGGCGAAGGCATTGCTCAACAAGCACAAGCTCGAGCGGCTTCTGGTGGTCAATGACGCGTTCGAGCTCAAGGGCCTGATCACCGTCAAGGACATCACCAAGCAAACCAGCTTTCCCAATGCCGCCCGGGATGCCGCTGGCCGCCTGCGCGTCGGCGCGGCTGTCGGCGTGGGCGAGGGCACGGAAGAGCGCGTGGAAGCGCTGGTGAAGGCCGGAGTCGATGCCATCGTGGTGGACACGGCCCACGGCCACAGCAAGGGCGTGATCGACCGGGTGCGCTGGGTCAAGCAGAACTACCCGCAGATCGACGTGATCGGCGGCAACATTGCCACGGGCGCTGCTGCGCTGGCATTGGTGGAAGCCGGCGCCGATGGTGTCAAGGTCGGTATTGGCCCAGGCTCCATCTGTACGACCCGCATCGTGGCGGGTGTGGGCGTGCCGCAGATCATGGCCATCGACAACGTGGCCACGGCGCTCCGGGGCACGGGCGTTCCTCTCATCGCCGATGGCGGCATCCGTTACTCCGGCGATATCGCCAAGGCCTTGGCGGCCGGCGCCAGCGCCGTGATGATGGGCGGCATGTTCGCCGGCACGGAAGAAGCGCCGGGCGAGGTCATCCTGTTCCAGGGTCGCAGCTATAAAAGCTACCGCGGGATGGGCAGCATCGGCGCCATGCAGCAGGGCAGTGCGGACCGTTACTTCCAGGAGTCCAGCACAGGCAACCCCAATGCGGACAAACTGGTGCCGGAAGGCATCGAAGGCCGTGTGCCCTACAAGGGGTCGATGGTCTCCATCGTGTTCCAGATGGCGGGCGGCGTACGCGCCGCCATGGGTTACTGCGGTTGCGCCACGATCGAAGAAATGAACAACAAGGCCGAGTTCGTCGAGATCACCACCGCAGGCATTCGCGAAAGCCATGTCCACGATGTGCAGATCACGAAGGAAGCGCCCAACTACCGCGCCGACTGATCTTGTCGCCACCTCAGGCCCGAACCCTTCTTGCGGTGTTCGGGCCTTTGTTTTTTCCTCTCCCCGCCGCCTGCCATGCAACACCAGAAAATCCTCATCCTCGATTTTGGCTCCCAGGTCACCCAACTCATCGCGCGACGAGTGCGCGAGGCGCATGTGCTCAGCGAAGTGCACCCCTGCGATGTCACGGATGAATGGATCCGCGAATATGCCAAGGATGGTTCGCTCAAAGGGGTGATCCTCTCCGGCAGCCATGCCAGCGTGTACGAGGACACCACCGACAAGGCCCCGCAAGCCGTGTTCGAACTGGGCGTTCCCGTGCTGGGCATCTGCTACGGCATGCAGGCCATGGCCCACCAACTGGGCGGCAAGGTCGAGGGCGGGCACAAGCGCGAGTTCGGTTTCGCGGCGGTGCGTGCACGGGGCCACACGGAGCTGCTGCGCGACATTGCCGACTTCACCACGGAAGAAGGCCACGGCATGCTCAATGTGTGGATGAGCCATGGCGACAAGGTCACTGAACTGCCCCCGGGCTTCAAGCTCATGGCCAGCACCGAGAGCTGCCCCATCGCCGGGATGGCGGATGAAGAGCGCAAGTTCTATGCGGTGCAGTTTCACCCGGAAGTCACGCATACCGTGCAGGGGAAGGCGCTGCTGGAGCGGTTCGTGCTCGGTATCTGCGGCGTGCGTCCCGACTGGATCATGGGGGACTACATCTCCGAAGCGGTCCAGAAAATCCGCGACCAGGTGGGCGACGAAGAAGTCATCCTGGGGCTGTCCGGCGGGGTCGACTCCTCGGTGGCGGCAGCGCTGATTCACCGCGCCATCGGCGATCAGCTGACCTGCGTTTTCGTGGACCACGGCCTGCTGCGTTTGAACGAAGGCGACTTGGTCATGGAGATGTTCCAGGGCAAGCTGCATGCGAATGTCATTCGTGTCGATGCGAGCGATCTGTTCCTGGGCAAGCTGGCAGGCGTGAACGACCCGGAAGCCAAGCGCAAGATCATCGGTGGCGAGTTCGTGACGGTGTTCAAGCAAGAGGCCGCCAAACTGAAGGCGGGAGACAAGGGGCACAAGGGTGCCACCTTCCTCGCGCAAGGCACGATCTATCCCGATGTGATCGAGTCGGGCGGCGCCAAGAGCAAGAAGGCCGTCACCATCAAGAGCCACCACAACGTCGGCGGTTTGCCTGAGCAGCTCGGCTTGAAGCTGCTGGAGCCGCTGCGCGATCTGTTCAAGGATGAGGTGCGCGAACTGGGCGTCGCCCTCGGGCTGCCGCCCGAAATGGTGTACCGCCATCCATTCCCCGGGCCGGGCCTGGGCGTGCGCATTCTCGGCGAAGTGAAAAAGGAATACGCCGATTTGCTGCGGCGCGCCGACGACATCTTCATTCAGGAACTGCGCAATTTCATTGATCCAGGCACTGGCAAGAGCTGGTACGAGTTGACGAGCCAGGCCTTCACCGTGTTCCTGCCCGTGAAAAGCGTGGGTGTCATGGGGGATGGGCGCACTTACGACTACGTGGTGGCCCTGCGCGCCGTGCAAACCAGTGACTTCATGACCGCGGATTGGGCAGAGCTGCCTTACGCGTTGCTCAAGAAAGTGTCCGGACGGATCATCAATGAGGTGCGCGGGATCAATCGAGTGACCTACGACGTCTCCAGCAAGCCGCCCGCGACGATTGAGTGGGAGTGAACTGGCGTCTCCTCGATGGCAGATGGAGCGGATGTCCCATTGCCGGGGGCATCTGAACCGCTGGCGTTTGGTTCCGATTTGCGGCTTTGACTTTTTATTCAGGGAGCAATTTTTACCGGTCGGCAGCGGATGGATGTAGCCCACGATAAGGTGGGTTCGACTCCAAATAATGGATCGTCGAAGAAAAAAATTAAGCCATAAAAAAAGCCACACGAATGTGGCTTTTTTTTGTTGGCCAAGAAGCGTATTAGGCTTCCTTGTTTTCCTTGATGTTGAAGCCCATTTGGCTTTCCGCACCCTTGCCGCCTTGGTTGGTTTGTTCCCAGTACTGGGTCTTGACCTTGGCTGCCTGGAAAGCATAGTTCACCAGGACAGAGTCGCTGCCGTCGGTGCCGCTGACGGTCACGCTGGTCACCATCACGTCGGTCAGGGTGATCTTGCCGAATTCGATTTGCGTGCCGCCGGCCTTGCAAAGAGAGATTTCCACTTGGCCCAAGTGCTTGCCGGTGGAGCAGTGCTTGAGCACGGCCGGATAGCACTTGTCGATGGAGGCCACGATGTTCAGGTCATGGAAGGTGACCTTGCCGGCGCCGGCACCACCGCCGCTGGCCATGGAGTTCGGCTGGGTGGCACCCCAGGTGAACGAGTTGATGTCAGTCCAGCCCTTGTGGTTGGAGTCTTGCGACTCACCGCTGGCGCCTTCGACCTTCATGAACATATCGACTGACATTATTGCTTCTCCTGTAGTTGCGATGTTTGGTACGCAAAGTCAATGAAAAGTCTGCGGGCCCTTCAACAGACGGGACGCGCTGACCTGAAGAAACAGTCACTGTGTAGAAAGGCAGCAAGAGGAAAAATAAATGCCTGTGCGGCGATCTCCCTCTGGACCGCGATTGCGATGCCGATCCGTGATCTGTTTATCTGCCGGCGATCATAAGAGTGCCGCATGTCATTTCGGTGATACAAGTTCGGACTAATTGGCGCCCCAAAGAAACAGAAGAAACAATTTGTTTTGCAGTTTGAATTGGCTTCCATAGGTAACGGGTTTACCGCATGTGAAGGTAGACTCGCCACTTCCAAAAAAAATGGGCGTGATGGCAAGGGGTCTTGTTTGGATGCTGCGATCTGAGGGGTCTACAGCGTCCCGGGCCTGTCGCTGTTCTATGATGCTGCGGCAGCACGCCAGGGCTCGTTCCGGGTCGTGCATGCAGGAACCCCGTCCACAATCCCACTTGGCCTGTTTGGCGGCAAGTGCTCCTGCTTTTCATCTCTGCCTTGGGGCTCGGTGCGCAGGGCACTCAGAGTTGACTTGATTCGTTCTTCAACTTCCACGACATAGATGCGCAAAAGCGTGAAAACATGCACAAGGAAATAAGTGGTTCGGCGAACTGCCTGGCTCCCGGTGTCCAGGTTGGTGAATACCGACTGAGCGATGTCATTGGAGAGGGCGGCTTTGGCATCGTCTACCGGGCCAGAGACTTGAGTCTTGATCGCATCGTGGCGATCAAGGAGTACATGCCATCGACGTTGGCGGGCCGAAAGGAGTCCAATCAGATCCACGTCCGCTCCCAGCACCGTGGCGCTTTCGACGCAGGTTTGCGCAGTTTCATCAACGAAGCGCGTCTGTTGGCGAAGTTCTCGCATCCTGCGCTGGTGCATGTCTATCGCTTCTTTGAGGCAAACGGTACTGCATACATGGTCATGCAGTATTACGAAGGCCAGACTTTCCGGACGTTTTTGAACCAGCAGCCGAAGGCCATGGACGAACAATGGCTGTCGACCATCATCGCTCCCATCCTCGATGTGCTGGAGATGCTGCACGCTGCGGACTGCTATCACCGGGACATCGCGCCGGACAACATCTTTCTGCAATCTTCCGGCATGCCGGTGCTGCTGGATTTCGGCGCAGCGCGGCGAATCATCGGGGACATGACCCAGGCCCTGACCATGGTCTTGAAGCCGGGCTTTGCACCCATCGAACAGTACGTCGATGACGGCGCCATGCCCCAAGGCGCCTGGACGGACATCTACCAGTTGGGCGCGTTGCTTTATCTCTCGATCACCGGTCGTCCGCCTGCGACGTCGGTGGCTCGGATGATCAACGATCCAGTGTCCACCCTCGTGCCTGAAAATTGTCCGGGGTTCAGTGCCAGATTCCTCAGTGGCGTGCACCACGCTTTGGCGATCAAACCCCAGGACGCCCGCAATCCATCGGCGATCTGCGGCACCTCCTGGGGTTGAAGACGGTCACCTTGTCATGGCCCAGTTCCGGTTTGATGGGTCTCAGTGTGGCCGAAGAAAGTGATCCTTCAATGGATGCGCCCGTCCACGTCCCATCGGCGGTTGCGGCTCCAGCGGCATTTGCTGCACCGCAGCTTCCTGCAGAGGCCGTTGCGCCAATCGCTCCTCACCCCGATGCGCGGCATGGCGCCGTGCCCAGCGAGGCTTATGCCCCCGTTGTGTCTGGCTTGGACACCGCACACCAGCAACGCCCATCCACTGACGTTCGGCCCTCCAAGGCTGCCAGTGCGCCGGTGCATGCGCCGCCATCGCCCTCTGCAGAGTCATCTGCGAAAGCGCAGTCCCGGAAAACCAAACCTGCGGCCAACCAACAAGGTGCCGCACATGCCCAGCCAACCAAGCGCCCCGTGTGGCTGATCCCTGCATTGGGCTTCGCTGCATTGGTTGTTGCGGCAGGTGGCGCATGGTGGATCACCAGTGGTGATGACGCTGCGAAGACAGCGGCCGTGGCCCAGGATGCCCAGGAATCGGACCAATGGATGCTGGCGGCCCGTATCAATACGCCCGATTCATTGCGGACTTACTTGAGTCTTTTCCCCAATGGTGTGCACCGTGTTGAAGCCGAAGAACGAATCGCTGCGCTGACGTCGGCCATGGCGCCGGCCTCGGTTCCCGTAACGCAGCAGGCCCCGGCTTCGGCTCCTGTGATGGCGGCATCGGCACCCACGGTGGTGGCGGATGTTGCACCCGCGAAGCTGCCTCCCGCATCCGTGCCGACGCCGGCGGCTTCGGTTCCTGCAGCGCCGAGTGCTCTGCCCACGTCTGAGGAGGCCGTGCGTGTACCTGCGCAGGTAACCCGCACGGCAGATGCCGAGAACAAAGGCAAGATTATTTTGCGCGTCATGCCATGGGGGAACGTATCGGTCGACAGGGTGCCGGCAGGAACGACTCCGCCATTGACCCAGTTGACCTTGTCCGAGGGGCTTCACCGAATCGATATCTCCAACCCGGTTGCGCCCACCGTGACACAGATGGTGTTGGTGAAAAAGGGCGAGTCGGTCGTTTTAACGCACAAGTTCGAATGATGCATTTCAGGCCATTCATTGCGCTTGGACGCGTTGCTTGTCTGGTGGCGATGAGTCACGCGCCGTTGCTTCACGCCGCTGCAGATTGCGACGAAAAGCCCGCACCCGGCAGGTCTGAGACGGCCCCGGTCAACACCGGCCGGCAATATCTGGGTCAAGGCATTGCGTTGTTTGACGCCAAAGATTTTCAAACCGCCGAGCGCGCGTTTCAATCGGCTTTGTTCGCCGGCCTGCCGGATGGACAGGAGCGCGCATCAGCGCATAAGTATTTGGCATTCATCTATTGCACGAACGGAGAGGGAAAGCGCTGCGAATCGGAATTCGACGCGGCGTTCGCTGTACGCCCCTCGTTCAAGATCGATGGTTATGAACTCAACAACACGCCCTGGCGCAGCGCTTATTTCCGATCGCAGGCACGATGGGCCACCCGCTGCGGTAAACCGGTGCTAGATGCCTCTGTAGACCCTGCGACAACCCCGGGTACTGCCCGTACCGCGGAGGCGGTCACTGCAGCTGCGGTTCCCGCATCCCGGGTGACTGCCGCTCAGACATCGAATTCCGTGCCGGTCAGCGCGCTGTTCAAGACTGCAGAGAAAGACGCTGCATTCAATGTCCGCATTCGGCTGTCGCCCTGGGGGCACGTGCAAGTCGATGGCAAGGCGATGGGGGTGAGTCCTCCATTGACGCAGTTGAAGTTGCCGGCTGGCTCCCATTCGCTGGAGTTGTCTAATCCAGGCTTTGAAACCGTTAAGAAAGTGATCACGGTCATCGATGGTGAGACTTTCACCATCGAACATGATTTTGATGCGAGGTAGCATGAAATACAGATTTCCTTTGATCGTTGGCCAGTGCATGCTCGGCCTGTTGCTGGCTGCCTGCCAGACGCCCCCTCAGGCCACGGCAACGCCGGGAGCGGATGCCGCAAGTCAGCAGCCGGCCGTGGCTGAACCTGCCAAGCAGGATCCTGTGGCTGCCAAGGAGCAAGCGCTGGCGCGTGCCTTGGATGTGTATGCAGATGGTCGTTACGACGATGCGATTGCTGCGTTGACCCCTTTGATCGGCGCGGCTGAACTTCCGCTGGCCTCTCAGGTGAAAGTGCTCAAGTTCATCGCCTTCAGCCACTGTGCGATGGGCCGGCTCAGGCAATGCCGCCAGCATTTCGATCTGGCGCTCGAACAGGATCCCACCTTTCAGCTGACCGAGGCGGAAAAGGGGCACCCCGTTTGGGGCCGGGAGTTCAATGCGGCGCGCGCTGCGGCAGCCCGTGCAAAGCAGCGCAGCAATCGAAAAGCCCCTTAAGCAAAGCGGATCAGTCAGGCACCGTCCATGGATAAAGTCGAACTCAGAGTCGCTCAACAGGCCGATCTTGCAGTAGATCGGACTTGGTCTGCAGTTTTCGGCGTTGCCGGAGGCACCATCGGCCGAGGAGGGCAGAACAAGTTGGTGCTGCCCGACTCCGATGCCAGTGTGGCCCGCGTGCATGCGATGGTCCGCATGGAGTCCGAGGCGGCTTTCATCGCCAACCTTTGTGAACGCCGCTCCATCACCGTAGCCGGACAGGAGGTACGCTCTGGTGAAGAGGTGCCGTTGGCGATCGGTGATGAAGTGGTCATCGGCCCTTATCGCTTGTACGCGTTGCTGCCGGGGCAGGCCTTGCCTGCTCCAGTGGCACCTGCCGTTAAAGCAGATGTTGCGCCGGTCGCACCTCTGGAGGCCGCACCCGCTGCCGCTCCGCAAACGCCGGCAAGCGACCTCCTGGAGGAGTTGCAAGCCCCGGCTGATGCGGGCGACAGCAATCCTTTTGCCATCCTGGGCCTGGTTTCAGACCCCATCGAGGCATCCTCCGACGCGGAACCGCCGACCGTGCCTGCGTTCATGGCGATGCCTCACGAAGAGGTGGCCGCTGCCGGGGTGCCTCCTGGTGTGCCGGCCGAGCCTCTGGTCTCCGATTCGTCCTGGGACACCCGTTTGCAAGTGCCTGTGCTGCCGGCAGACCTATCTCCAACTGCAGGTGTTGCCACTGCGCCGCTGCCTTCCGGATGGGACGATACCCCAATGCCTCGGAACGCGCCGGCAGCTGCGCATCGGGCACTGGTCATCCCGGACGATTTCGATCTGTTTGCACAGGACCCGAAGAAGCAGGCGCAAAAGGGTGACCCCTGGGCCGGTGGCTTGCAGACGAAGAGTCTGACCGACGTCGCCAATCTTCGTCATGACGAGTTGCTGAAAGCGTTGCCGGTTTCCGGACGATTCGAGCATCAGATGGACAATCCTGCCCATGCAGGCCTGCCCAAGGCGCTGGATCCCCGCAACGAGTTGGACCCGTTGCGTTTGTTTCAGCAGGACCGCGAATCGCCAGCCCTTCAAGACACTTCACTTGCAGTGCCTGGATGCGATCTATCGCAGGCTTTCAGCATGCCGAAGAGTACGGCTGCTGGAAGCGGTACGGACGAGCGTCTCCCTGTGGGGGCGCTGGGCATCGAGGCCATCAGCGTCGATGCGGCGGTGTCTTCCACGAAGGCCAAGGTCGTGCCCTCCGATCTGGCGATACCGGTACCGAACGAGCCTTTGGTAGCGCCTTTGCCAGGCCTTCGCAAGGTGGAGGGGCTGAACCTGGACAGCTTCGGAAGTGGATTGCCTGCAGCGGATTCCGATTGGCTGCCTCCCATTGAGCCGGTGTCTCCGGTCCTGGAAAAAAGTGCAGTCCCGCCGGCGTTCCTGGAGGATCGGACAGTGCAACACCGGGACGAAATCATGTCCTTTGCGGCACCTTTGGAGCCGCTTCCACCGTCCAATTTACCTGCACCTGCACCTGCACCTGCACCTGCACTCTCGCCTTCGCCTTCGCCTTCGCCTTCGCCTTCGCCTTCGCCTTCGCCTTCGCCTTCGCCTTCGCCTTCGCCTTCGCCTTCTTCCGACTTTCCTGCACCGGCTACCTTGCCAGGCCTGGCGGCCATGCCTCCCGCGGAGTTGAGCGCGTTGGTCACCGCTTTTCTGGACGGCGCCGGGGTGCTGCCCAAAAAGCTGGAGCCCACGCTCACGCCGGAATTCATGCGATCTTTTGGCGAGGCGTTCCGTGTCGCAGTGCAGGGAACCATTGACTTGCTGGCAGCCCGCTCCGAGATCAAGCGGGAGTTTCGCGCGGGCGTCACGGTGATCGCCTCCGGTGCCAACAACCCCTTGAAGTTCTTGCCCACACCGGATGGCGTCATCATGCAGATGATCGGGCAGAATTTTCCGGGGTTCATGCAGCCAGTTCCGGCCATGAAGGACGCCTACCAGGATCTTTGTGTGCACCAGTTGGCATTGATGGCCGGTATTCGGGCAGCCTATGCCGAGGCGCTGGCCCGCTTTGATCCGGTCGAGCTGGAAAAGCAGGCCGCTTCCATTGGCGGGATGCTTGGAAAGGTTTCCTCCATCGGCCGCAAGGCGGCTTTGTGGGACGAGTACAAGAAAAACTTCGATGCCATCCGTCGGGACGCGGAGGACGATCTCACCGCCTTTTCTGGCCAGGCCTTTCTGGAAGCCTATGAGAACGCGGAAGCCGCTGCAAAGGCCAAGTTGTGATTGCACATGTTGTTGGCGATCAGTACCGGTTCCGTCTCACCGCAGCGTCGCTCTCGGACAGGGGCTCGCGCGCGACCAACGACGATTTCCTGGGAATGGTGGATGTAGGAGGCCGCGGGTTTTGTTGCGCATTGGCTGATGGGGCTGGTGGCCACGGCCACGGCGGATTGGCTGCGCGGCTGACGGTCAACGCGGTTCTGGATGGCTTTCGCCACAACCCGCTGTTCGCGCCTGCAGGCCTGGCCTCGTTGATTTCGCTGGCCGAGCATACGGTCGCGGTGGAGCAACCGTTGTCGGTTTCCCGCAGGCACATGAGTGCCACGGTGGTCCTGCTGTGCCTGGACTTGGCCAAGGGTCGGGCGCTCTGGGCGCATTGGGGCGATTCACGGCTGTATTGGTTCAGGGACCAGCGAGTGCATCGCATGACGGAAGACCACAGCGTAGTGCAGCAACTGCTGCATGCGGGGGTCTATCGCAACGAGGACCCCCGGGACCTTCCCAATCGAAGCGTTCTTGCGGGCGCTGTCGGGGCCGAATCGCAGATTCCTCCTACCGTGCTTTCCAAAGCCGTCGATTTGGTGGCGGGAGATGCCTTCCTGCTGTGTTCGGATGGACTTTGGGAAGGCATTCATGAAGACGATATGGAAGAGGCACTGCGGCTCAGCCAGAACCCGGAAGATTGGCTGGAGCACATGGAGACCACGCTGCGCGCGCAGGGTAAGCCGCACCAGGACAACTTCAGCGCATTCGCCATTTGGGTGTCACCCAGTGAAGACGGGCTGTGAAACCAGTTCTACCAACAAAGGAATCGACGATGCTTGATCGGGTTTATGGATTGCGCCGTGCTTTGCTCGGAGGGGCCGTGGGTGTTGGCGTATTGGGTCTCGCTGGGTGCGGAGTCATCAGTTCGATGAACCGTCCTCAGGAAGCCCCTACGGCCGTTCCCCCAGCCGTGTTCGAAGTGGTTGCCGACGCCAAGCTCAATCCCGATGTGCATGGCGCTCCCAAGCCCATCTTGCTTCGAATGTACGAATTGCGTGCCACCGCTGCGTTCGACAAAGCCAGTTTTCTGGACCTTCAAGAAAAAGACGAAGCGCAGTTGGCAAGCGACTTCGTGCGCCGTGAAGAGTTTCTGGTGGTCCCAGGGGAGCGGCGCGTCTTTGAGCGAAAAGGAAGTGCCGAGGTCCGTGCCTTTGCATTCTTCGCGGGCTATCGTGACCTGGAGAAAAGCACTTGGCGCGCCACTGCGCCGGCACCCAATTCGGTGGAGATGCGCCGGCGCTGGTGGGGTCTGGGCGAGACTGAACGCCTGAAGCCCGTGCGCTATCTGGTCACCGTCTCCCAGGATGCCGTCAAAGTTCAAATCCAAGAAAAAACGCAGTAACTATCATGGTCTGGCAGCGCAAGGTCGTATGGGCGGAGGGCATGTTCTTGCGCCCTCAGCATTTTCAGCAGCAAGATCGATTCACCGATTTTCTGGTGCAGGCACGCACGCTGCCCACGCAGTTCTTCTTCTGGGGGTTTTCGAGCCTCGTCCTGGACACGGAGCTTCTCGCGTTGGGCAAGATCGGCTTGATCTCTGCCGAAGGGGTGTTGCCGGACGGTACGCCTTTCAGCTTTCCCCACCACGACGAGCCCCCGCCTGCGTTGAGCATCGGCAAAGACGTCAAAGACACGGTCATTCATCTGGCTTTGCCGATGCGCAGGCGCATGGCTGCTGAAGTGTCTCTGGGATCCGAGCCGAGCGCACTCGTGCGCTACGCTGCAGAAGTGATCGAAGTGGCGGATTCCAACGACGTTGGAGCGCAGGCTGCCGAGGTGCAGGTCGGGCAGATCAAGCTCGCGCTGCGTGCATCGCACGACATTGCCGATGGCTGGGTCAGTCTGCCATTGGTGCAGGTGGTGGAGCGCCGCGCAGATGGCTCGCTGCTGTTGGATCCCACCTTCATACCCACGGTCGTCACCAATGCCGATATGTCCAACCTTGCGGTGTTCTGCCGTGAGCTGTTTGGTCTGCTGCGCCAGCGTGGCGCTGCGTTGGAGGAGCGCTTGACCCAGCCGGGGCGCGGCGGCGTGGGGGAGGTCGGCGACTTCCTGATGCTCCAGTTCCTGAACCGCTGGGAGCCGGCGGTGGAGCACTGGGTTCGGATCCGCGCCATCCATCCTGAGCGGCTGTTCGATGACCTGCTCAAAATGGCGGGCGAACTGGCCACCTTCACGCGCGACCAGCGGCGTCCTGCGCCCATGCCTGCCTATGACCATGACGATTTGCGAAGCTCTTTCCTGCCATTGATGCTGGAGCTGCGGCGTGGCTTGTCTTCAGTGCTGGAACAAAACGCCATCCAGATCGAACTGCAGGAACGCCAGTATGGCGTGCATGTCGCACTGATCCCGAGCACCGAACTCCTGACCAGTTGCGACTTCGTGCTGGCGGTCCATTCGCAGGCGACGGTGGAGTTTCTGCGGGCGCACTTTCCGACCCAGATCAAACTGGGCCCGGTGGAGCGCATTCGGGACTTGGTCAATCTGCATTTGCCTGGCGTCACTCTGCGGTCCCTGCCGGTCGCTCCCCGCGAAATTCCTTACCACGCCGGCTACTCGTATTTCGAGTTGGATACAGCGCACGACCTGTGGCGCCAACTTCAAAACTCCGGCGGCCTGGCCTTGCACGTCTCCGGCGAGTTTCCTGAACTGCAGCTTGAGATGTGGGCCATTCGCCGTTAAGAACCGATATGTCCATTCAAACCTCTGGCAATGTATTTGCCTTCGATACGGGCACTGGAGCCGCTGCGCCACGGGCCGGGACCACGGCACCTCACACCCCTGGCGGTGCGGTGCGCGAAACAGCGCTTCCGGATGTGGTCAGCGGCGGTAATCCGCTGGTGGCTGCCTCCAACACGCTGCTCAATCTGATCCCGCAGATCCGGGCCATGGCCACCAATGGCGACCCTGGTGGATTTCAGCAGTTTCTGCTGGAAAACATCCGGCAATTCGAAAGCCGGGCCGGCAACACCGGCGTGCCGATGGAGACCGTCATCGGTGCCCGGTACTGCATCTGCACGGCGATCGACGAAGCGGCGGCGCAGACCCCTTGGGGTGGCTCGGGTGTCTGGCCCAAATACAGCCTGCTGGTCGCGTTGCACAACGAAACCTGGGGCGGTGAGAAGTTTTTCCAGCTGCTCTCCAAGCTGGTGCAGACGCCCAACCAGCACATCGACCTCATCGAGTTGATGTATTTCTGCCTGATGCTGGGTTTCGAAGGCCGCTACCACGTCGTCGAAAACGGCAAGAGCCAGTTGGAGAGCCTCAAGGCCCGTCTGCTTCAGGTTATCGAAGGGGCGAGGGGGGACCGCAGCGGTGCCTTGTCGCTGCATTGGCGTGGTGTTCAGCGCGCGGCGGTGCCGCCTTGGACCTTGATTCCTTTTTGGGTGGCGGCAGCACTGGCGTTGCTGATCGCGTTTCTGATCTTTCTCTGGTTCAACTACCGCCTCGCATCACGGTCCGACGATCTGTTCGCATCAATCAACGGTATCCGTCTTCCGCAGGCCCCTGCCGTCATCGCCGCCGCGCCCAAGCCCAGGTTGCGCCAGTTCCTGGAGCCCGAAATTCGAGAGGGTCTGGTGGAGGTGAACGACCTGGCGGATCGAAGCATCATCATCCTGCGCGGCGATGGGTTGTTCGATGCCGGGGCCACGGTGGTCAAGCCTCGGTACGTCGGCGTGATCGAGCGCATTGCGGCTGCGTTGAACGAGGTGTCCGGGAAGGTCGTGGTCAATGGCTACACCGACAACTCTCCCATCCGCACCGCCCGGTTTCCTTCCAACTGGCATTTGTCCCAGGAGCGTGCGCAGGCTGTCACCACGATGCTGACGAAGAGCGTCTCCGATGGGCGCAGGTTGCATGCCGAAGGCCGTGCAGAAAGCGATCCGGTAGCGCCGAACACCACGCCGGAAGGCAGGGCGCTCAACCGCCGCGTGGAGATCGTTTTGCATGTTGCCCCGCAGACCCGTGACAGCGAGCTGCAACTCACCCCGGGTGCAAATCCCCAGGGCGGCGCCACCAATCAAAAATAAGCATGTTCCGCAAGATATTCGATTTCCTGTTCAACCGGTTCACGCTGGTCCTGCTGGGGCTGGTGCTCTTGAGCTTGGTCATCTGGTTCATCGGACCGCTCATCTACATCAAGCCATACCAACCCCTGGAAAGCCCTCAGGTCCGTGGCTGGTTGATCTTTGCGATCTTCGCGTTCTGGTTCTTGAAGCTTTTGGTCCAGTGGTGGCGTGCGAAGCAGATGAACGCTCGCCTGCTGTCCCAACTGGCCCGGTTCGGCACGGGTGACCGGCCGGCTGAAAAAGCCGGTCCAGGGGAAGAAGAAGTCGCAGAACTCGAAACCCGCTTCAAGGAAGCAATCAGCGTTTTGAGCAAGACGCGCTTTGGACAAACGGAACAAGGCTGGTTCGGACGGCTGAATCGCCGCTACATCTACCAGTTGCCCTGGTATCTGATCATCGGCTCGCCCGGCTCCGGCAAGACCACGGCGCTGGTCAATTCCGGTCTGGATTTTCCGCTGGAGGCGCAGTTCGGAAAGGCTTCGATTCGGGGCGTGGGTGGCACGCGCAATTGCGACTGGTGGTTCACCGATCAGGCGGTGCTTCTGGACACCGCAGGACGTTACACGACCCAGGAAAGCGATGAGACGCAAGACAAGGCCGCCTGGGGCGGATTCTTGTCTTTGCTGCGCCGATTCCGGGGGCGGCAGCCTGTCAATGGCGTGCTGGTCACGTTGAGTGTTCAGGAGTTGCTGAGCAGCACGGACGCGGAGCGTGAACGCCTTGCGCGGCTGATTGGTATGCGCCTGGGCGAGCTGTGCGAAGAGCTGGCCATCAAGTTCCCCGTGTATGTGCTGGTCACCAAGACCGACTTGCTGGCGGGGTTCAACGAGTTCTTCGGCAACATGAACCGCGAGGAGCGGGCCCAGGTCTGGGGCTTCACCAGCCCGTACAACGAAGGGGGCGTGCAAGAGGAACCGGCAGCCCGCTTCCGTGCTGAGTTCGACGAACTGGCGGGGCAGATCAACCGCCTCTTGCCGCAGCGCCTGCTTTCCGAGCCTGACTTGTCGCGACGGGGGCTGATCTACGGCCTTCCTCAGCAATTCGTCGGTTTGCGCGATGTGTTGCAGGAAACGCTTTCCACCATCTTCGCATCGTCCCGTTTCAAGGAAAAGCCGCTTTTCCGCGGCGTGTATTTCACCAGCGGAACGCAAGAGGGCATGCCGTTCGACCGGGTGCTTTCAGCACTCTCGCGCCGGTTCGCGGTTCCCTCGCCCGCAGGGGCTTCGTTGGGAGCCAAGAGCGGGAAAAGCTATTTCATTGAAACGCTACTCAAAGGCGTGATGTTCAATGAAGCGGGCTTGACCGGCCGCAATGCCAAGAAAGAACGTCAGTTGCGCCTTGCCCAGGCCGGAGGGCTGATTGCCCTGGTTCTGGCCCTGGTCGGCGTGACCGTCGCATGGACCGTCAGCCACGACAACAACGTCGCCTACATCGGAGAAGTGAAAGACCGGGTTCCAGCACTCAAGCAGGCGGTCAACGACGCCCGCGACGCCGACCCGGAAGACATGGTGAGCTTGCTGCCGCTGTTGAACAATGCGGAGACCCTGGCCGTGAGCCAGCGCTACGAGGGCGACTCTGCCCCGTTGAGCTGGCGCCAGGGCCTGCTGCAGGTGCCCAAGGTCCAGACGGCTGCGGACGCCACCTACATGCGCCTGCTCGAAGATGCCTGGCTTCCGCGCCTGTCCCGGCATTTGCGCCGGTCACTGCAGCAGACGTCCACCAGCAACCCGGAGGCGAGCTTCGAAGCGTTGAAGGTCTACCTGATGCTGTACGAGCCCGAGCGCTTCAATCCCAAGGCCATCCGCGCATGGATGGTCAACGATTGGGAAACGTCTCTTCCGCCTGGCTTGGTGCAATCTGGCGTGGTCAACCAGTTGGCCCACCACCTCGACAATCTGATGCAGGACCGCGCGCTGGTGGCACCGGTGCCGATGGATCAGCAACTGGTGGCCGAAGTGCGCCAGCGGCTGGCCCAGATGTCACCAGCCCAACGGGCCTACAGCCGGCTCAAGCAACTGCTGCTGACGGGCAATTCCTTGCCGCCTGAATTCACGGTGGTTCGCGCCAGCGGGCCCGAGGCGCCGCAGGTATTCTCCCGCCGCAGTGGCCGTCCGCTGACCCAGGGTATTTCCGGCCTGTTCACCTATGACGGGTACTACGGGGCGTTCGCGCAGGAACTGCCCAAGGTCACGGCCTTGTTGTCCCAGGAGGAGAGCTGGGTGCTGGGCAAGGCCGATGGGCGGCGCAGCACGGCCAACGAAGTGCTGACCGGCCAGCTGGCGCTCGAGGTCAAGCGGCTTTACCTGATGGAGTACGCCAAGCTATGGGAGGACTTCCTGGCCGATGTGCGACCGGTGCGCATCGCCTCCCTCGATCAGGCGGGAGAGCAGGCTCGCCTGTACTCTGCCGCCAATTCCAGCCTGGAGCAGTTCATTCGCGCCGTCGCTAAGGAAACCACCCTTGGCCAGCGTCCGTCTGCAGGGGGAGGAACCAGCAGTTGGCTGGGAGAGAAAATCAACCGCATCAAGGAAGAGCAGGAGCAGTTGAGCCGCCTGACGGGCAAGCAGGTGAATGTGGGGGGGCTCACCTCCAGCGGTACGCTGGAGGCGGATCTGGTCGATTTCCGCTTCCGCGAATATCGGCGGCTGGCCACCTCGAACGGTTCGGGCCCTTCTCCCATGACCGCCAGCCTGCAGGTGCTGAACGAGGCGGCCGCAGTGATCGCATCGGCACGGCAGCAGGTCAGTGCCGGTGGAACTGTGCCGCCTTCGCTGTCCGCCACGCTGGAGCGGGTCCGCACGGAAGCCAAGCGCGTGCCGCCGCCCCTGAACGTCATGTACGAAGATCTGGCGGGAGCCACTTCGGCTTTCGTGGGGCGCGACGTGCGGGCCGCTGTGGGCGGAAATCTCAACGCCACGATCGGTGCCTTTTGCCGGCGCGCGATCCTGGGTCGCTATCCCTTCACGCGCAGCGCTGGCCGCGATGTGACGACGGATGACTTCGCCCGCCTGTTCTCCGTGGGCGGCACCATGGATGAATTTTTCCGGACTACGCTGCAGCCAATGGTCGATATCTCCACCAATCCCTGGAGCTTCAAGCAGGGTGTGGACGGTTCGCCCGTGGGCGGCTCTGCTGCGCTGGCTTCGTTCCAGCGTGCCTCCGTCATTCGGGATGTCTATTTCCGGGCCGGGGGCAAGGCACCGTCGATCCGGCTGGACATCAAGCCCTTGGAGATGGATGCTGCCATCACGCAAATGGTGCTGGATGTTGATGGCGAAGTCCTGCGCTACCAGCACGGACCTCAGATTCCGAAGTCGGTGAACTGGCCGGGAGCTCGTGGCACGGGGCAGGTCCGGTTGCAATTGACCGGATCGGGGGCTGAAAACACTGGCTTGGTCACCGAGGGGCCCTGGGCATTGCACCGGTTCTTCGACCGGGCGCAGATTCTTCCCGGCAACGCACCCGAGCGCTTCATTGCCGCTTTCAACATCGACGGACGGCGCCTGCGATTCGAAATCACCACAGGCAGTGTGCTGAATCCTTTCCGTCTCAAAGCCATGGAGGAGTTCGAGTGTCCTGGCAACCTGTGAGTCAAGCATCGCCACAAGTGCAGTCCCGCATCTCCTGGTTTGGAAAGCTGCCGGGGCAGGGCGATTTCGTGGGACGCAGGATGCCCCGCGCCATCGGCGACGAATGGGACGCTTGGGTGAGCCGTGGGCTGGACCAACTGCGTGCGCAGGGACCCGGGCAATGGGAGCCTGGCTTTATTCAGTCGCCACTGTGGTTCTTCATTGCCAGCCTGGGCGGGAAAACTTCGCCAGTGTGCGGCGTGCTGGCCCCCAGTGCGGACCGCATCGGGCGGTGCTATCCCATCACGGCAGTGGCCATCGCCACCGATCGGACCAGCGCTTTGGTATCCGACCCGACGCTGGAACGGTTCTTCTTCGGCACGCGGGACGCCATCATCGAGGCCCGCAGGCTGGCCCTGCCTGCGGAAGAGTTGGATGCAAGGCTTTCCGTATTGCCATGGCCGTTTCACGCAGACCAGTCGGCACCAGCGGCTGCACCTTCGATGGCGGGCATCCTGGCGGACCTGGGGCTGAGTCCATCGTCCAGTGGCAGCACAGTCAATGGCCGGCCCTGGAGCGCCGGGCGCGATATCCTGCGATCGCAACAGGCGCGCAGCGTCTGGTGGTCCGATGCGGCTGGGGGGCACGAAATGGTGGAGCACGGCGGCGCCTTTGATGGCCATCTGTTCTCTCGGCTTTTCAAAAAGGCTTCCTAGCCGTGTCGGTGCCCTTCGTTCTTCTTTTGTTGAGCCCGAGCGAGCCTCTTCGATGCGAACTGACAGGTATTTGAATGATTGATCTTGACGCCCTGCTGGCGCCCACCAGCGATGCCCCACCGTGCGGTGAGGATCTGACGTACGACGCCGAGTTTCTCGCCTTGGAAAACGCCGCGAACGGCAAGCCGGAGCAGCAATTTGGCGAGACCGTGATCCCGGCGGAACCGCCGGACTGGCGTGAAGTGGAGAAACGCTCCACTGCGCTTCTGTCCCGCACCAAAGACATCCGGGTGGTGGCGAAGCTGTCCCATGCCTTGACCAACACACAGGGCGTGCGCGGCATGTCCCAGGGCGTGCAGTTGATGTCTGCCATGTTCAGCCAGCATTGGGATCACCTCCATCCGCTGCCGGAAGACGGCGATCACTTCATGCGGATGAATGCGGTGGCTTCGCTGAACGACGTGACCGGACAACTGCGGGATATTCGCCAACAAGATTTCTTGCGGTCTGCTGCGGGTGCGATCAATGTCCGGGACGCGGAAGCACTGGCACGCGGCACGGCAGCCGACGGCACCATCAAGATGTCGCTGGATCAGTTGCGTGGCGCCGTGTTCGATGCGTGGCGGCAGGGCAACGAAACGCTTCGCGCATGGGTTGTGGCCAGCGAGGCTTTCGAGTCGATGCAAGCCATCTTCCGTGATCGGCTCGACGCGGATCAACGACCTGATCTGGAGCAGATTCGCGGCGTGTTCAGCGTGCTTCGCGATCTGATTCCCAAGGATGCCGATGCTGCCGCGCCGGTGTCGGACTCGGTGGAAGAGGCGGGGGGCGTACCTGTTGAAACTCCCCTGGCTACTGCATCCAACCAGGGATTTGCGCTGCGCACGCGGTCCGATGCCGTGTCGCGCCTGATGGAAATTGCTGAATTTCTGGAACGCACGGAGCCCACCAATCCTGCTCCCTTGCTGATCCGAAGGGCCGTGCGACTGATGGGCCTGGACTTTCTTGACATTCTTCGTGAACTGTCTCCAGACAGCGTGGCCCAAGTGGAAAATATCACTGGCGTGAAGAGCCCTCTGTAAACGTTTTGTAGCATCTAAGCGCAAAGGGCTGGAGATACTTGCGGGACGGTGCGTCGTGCGGATACTGCAGCCTGTCCAAAGTTCCATTCATGGGTTTGAGCCTGAATCTGCGCACCATCTCTGCGGTATGTTCCAGTAGCGGAGTGGTGATCCAGCCGACTAAGAACGGTGATGCGGCGTGCCCAAAGAAACGGGCGTTCCATTTTGTTATGAATTTGTAAGTTGGTGTTGTTGCGAAGTCGTTGTAATTGCGATGCCTTCACAAGACCCTACGCTCACGTTTTATAAATCCTAGGAAAAGAGAAGTTACATCATGACACTGAGCAAAACGGGCAAGAGTGGTCAGAAATTCATCGCTCGCAATCGCGCGCCCCGGGTCCAGATCGAATACGACGTGGAAATCTACGGCTCTGAAAAGAAAGTGCAGATCCCGTTTGTGATGGGCGTGATGGCCGACTTGTCCGGCAAGCCTGTCGAAGCTTTGCCGGAGATTGCCGACCGCAAATTCCTGGAAATCGACATCGATAATTTCGATGCGCGGATGAAGTCCATCAAGCCCCGCGTCTCTTTCAACGTGCCCAACACGCTGACTGGCGATGGCCGCCTGCACATCGAGCTCACGTTCGACAGCATGGAGGATTTTTCGCCCGCGGCCATCGCCCGCAAGGTCGGTGCACTCAACTCCATGCTGGAAGCTCGCACTCAGTTGCACAACCTGCTTTCGTACATGGACGGCAAGCAAGGGGCTGAAGAATTGATCAGCAAGGTCTTGAAGGATCCGGCATTGCTCAAATCGCTCGCTGCCATGCCCAAGCCGGCCGACAGCGCTGAACCATCGACGGACGTGAAATAAGCGAGGAGTGACCCGACCATGAACGCACGCCAAATGGAAGCGGCACCAGCCGCCCAGACACTCGAAGGCAACGAATTCGCGTCGTTGCTGCAAAAAGAATTCAAGCCCAAGACCGATCAGGCACGCGAGGCCGTCGAAGCCGCGGTACAGACCTTGGCCCAGCAGGCCCTGGCGGCCTCCGCCACGCTGTCGGATGACGCCTATCAAACGGTGCAGGCGATCATTGCGGAAATCGACCGCAAGCTGTCCGAACAGGTGAACCAGATCATTCACCACAGCGAATTCCAGCAACTGGAAGGCGCATGGCGCGGTCTGCACCATCTGGTCCACAACACCGAAGTGGACGAGATGCTCAAGATCCGCGTGATGAACATCTCCAAGAAGGAACTGCATCGCAACATGCGGCGCTACAAGGGGGTGGGCTGGGACCAGAGCCCCATCTTCAAGAAAGTGTACGAAGAGGAATACGGTCAGTTCGGTGGCGAGCCCTTCGGCTGCCTGGTGGGCGACTACCACTTCGACCACAGCCCGACCGATGTGGAATTGCTGGGCGAACTGGCCAAGGTGTCTGCCGCGGCGCATTGCCCCTTCATTTCCGGCGCCTCGCCCGCCATGATGCAGATGGAATCCTGGCAGGAACTGGCCAATCCCCGCGACCTGACGAAGATCTTCACCAACACCGAGTACGCCGCCTGGCGCAGCCTGCGCGAGTCCGATGATTCGAAGTACATCGGCTTGGCCATGCCGCGGTTCCTGGCGCGCCTTCCCTACGGCGCCAAGACCAACCCGGTGGACGAATTCGATTTCGAAGAGGAAACCGCCAGCGGCGATCACAGCAAGTATTGCTGGGCCAACTCGGCCTATGCGATGGCCGTGAACATCAACCGCTCGTTCAAGTACTACGGCTGGTGCACATCCATCCGCGGAGTCGAGTCCGGCGGCGCGGTGGACAACCTGCCTGCCCACACCTTCCCGACGGACGATGGTGGCGTGGACATGAAGTGCCCGACCGAAATCGCCATCAGCGACCGCCGCGAAGCAGAACTCGCCAAGAACGGCTTCATGCCCCTGGTGCACCGCAAGAACTCCGATGTGGCCGCATTCATCGGTGCGCAGTCGCTGAACAAGCCGGCCGAGTACTACGACGCCGATGCCACGGCCAATGCCAATCTGTCCGCGCGCCTGCCTTACATGTTCGCCTGCTGCCGCTTTGCGCACTACCTCAAGTGCATCGTGCGCGACAAGATCGGCTCGTTCAAGGAGCGTTCCGACATGGAGCTGTGGCTGAACGACTGGATCATGAATTACGTCGATGGCGATCCCGCCAATTCTTCGCAGGAAACCAAGGCCCGCAAGCCGCTGGCGGCTGCCGAAGTGCAAGTGGAAGAGGTTGAGGGCAACCCGGGGTACTACACCTCCAAGTTCTTCCTGCGCCCGCACTATCAGCTCGAAGGCCTGACCGTTTCGCTGCGCCTGGTTTCCAAGCTGCCGTCGGTCAAGCAAGCCGGCAACTGATCCAGCGCTGTAGAGGGCGGGCGTCGGGGGCATGACTCCCTTGCCTGTCGAATCATCGCAGCGCCGACTTTCGAAGGGCGCAAACCAAGGGGTGCCTGTCATGGCATCTGCCTTGGTCTTGCGCTGGCATCCTGCAGGGAGGGTGCATCGGCGGCGCTGTCTTCATGCCCCCTTTCGTTCAAGGTCCCACCCATCCCATGATCTTTGATTCCAAGCTTCCGTTGGATACGCAGCTGAGTTCGTTGAAGGAGGCCATTCGCAAGGATCCGGCGGATGCGTCTCTGCGCGTTTACTACTTCCAGATGCTGGTGCTGTTCGGCGAGTGGCAGAAGGCGCTCGACCAGTTGCAGATCTGCGCGCAACTGGACAGCAAGACGGCGCCGATGGCCAAGGCCTATCGCGAGGTGATTCTTTGCGAGGTGGCTCGGCGGGACGTGTTCGCCGGCCGGCGCACGCCGCAGATTCTGGGGGACCCACCGGCTTGGCTGGGCTGGATGGTCGAGGCGCTCCAGTGCGCGGCGGACGGGCAGGCCGAAAAGGCCGCCGAACTGCGCAGCAGTGCCTTCGACGAGGCGCCTGCTTCGCCGGGTGAGCTGGACGGAACCCCCTTCGAGTGGCTGGCGGATTCCGATGCGCGGCTGGGCCCGGTCTGCGAGTTGTATGCCAACGGCGGGTACTACTGGGTTCCTTTCACTGCGATCCAGCAGATCAACTTCGAAAAACCGCAGGACTTGCGCGATCTGGTCTGGTCGGCCTGCGAGGTGACGCTGGTCAACGGCGGGCAGATGCTCGGCTTCATTCCCACCCGGTACCCGGGCTCGGAAAGCGTGGCGTCCGATGGCGTGCGCTTGTCGCGCACCACCGAGTGGAGCGATCTGGGGCAGGAGCAGGTGGCTGGCCTCGGCCAGCGCGTGTGGATTTCCGAGCAGGCAGACCATGCGCTGTTGGACGTGCGCCGCATCAAGTTCACGGCCGAATCGACCCAGGGCTGATCCGATCCATGGCGACCACGCGCCCCAATGACAACTTCGGCAACGGAAAGGACCGCCTGCAGCCGGCCCTGCTGGACCGCCTGACGGACCACGAGCCCAGCAAGCGCACCGAGCGTGCCGATGCCGTCTATGTCACCGAGGCCCGCCTGCGCCAGGCCCTGTTGCGGGATCTGAACTGGTTGCTCAACGCTTCGGATGCGACCTCGCACATCGACTTCGAAGGCCTTCCCGAGGCAGAACGGTCGGTGATCAACTTCGGCATGACGCCACTGGCAGGCCAGTTGCTGTCCGAGCTGGACTGGAAGGACATCGAGAAAGCCATCCGCAAGTCCATCCTGGCCCACGAGCCCCGCATCCTTCGCGACACGCTGACGGTGGCCCTGGCCCCCTCCAGCAAGCTGTTCAGCCACCACAACACGCTGCAGTTCGAAATCCGCTGCCAGTTCTGGTCCGCGCCTTATCCGATGGAATTGCTGCTCAAGACCAGCCTGGACCTGGAAACCGGGCAGGTGGTCGTCTCTGATTTACGGTGAAGTGATCCAGGCCATGCATATTTGCGCCATCCGACCGGTCCTCCATGTGCCGGAGGGCATGTCCCGATGAATCCTCGCCTGGTCGAGTACTACAACCGGGAACTCAGCTATCTGCGGGAACTGGGTGCCGAATTCGCGGCCGCCTTTCCCAAGGTGGCGGGGCGCCTGTCGCTGCGCGAACTGGAGGTGGCCGACCCTTATGTGGAGCGCCTGCTGGAGGGGTTCAGCTTCCTGACCGCCCGCATCCAGATGAAGATGGATGCGGAGTTTCCCCGGCTCTCCCAGCGAATTCTGGAAATGGTTTGCCCGCACTATCTGGCCCCCACGCCGTCGATGGTGGTGGTGCAGATGGACCCCAGCGCGAGCGAAGGGAGCCTGGCCGATGGCTACACGCTGCCGGTGGGCAGCGTGCTGAGGGCGCGCAAGACGGCTGAGGAGCAGACGCCGTGCGACTTCCGCACCGGGCACGAGCTTACTTTGTGGCCAATCGATCTCACCCAGGCCCGTCTCGGCGGCCCGCCGCTGGATCTGCCGCTGTCGCGGCTGCGCCTGCCCGAAGAGCCAGCGGCACACCTGCGCATCGACTTGTCCACCCGTGGAGCGCTGCGGTTTTGCGACCTGCGCCTGGACCGGCTGGAGGTGCACATCTCGGCAGGCGATGCGGTGGCATCGCATCTGCAGGAGCTGATCCACGAGTCGCTGATCGGCATCGTGGTGCACGATGCGCAGGACCCCTCGCGGGTCTGGGCCCACCTGCCGGCCGACGCCCTGCAGGCAGAAGGCTACGAGCAGTCGCAGGCCCTGCTGCCGTACTCGCACCGCAGCTTCCAGGGGCACCGGCTGCTCCATGAGTATTTCGCGTTCCCTGCGCGGTTCCGGTTCTTCTCGATTCGCGGGCTGCAAACCGCACTGGCCAAGGCCGAGACCAAGGCCATTGCCATTACCTTGCTGCTGCGCCGTGCCCAGCCTGCGTTGGAAGCCCAGGTGGATCGGCACAAGTTCCTGCTGCACTGCGTGCCCGCGATCAACCTGTTCGAACGCCCGGCTGACCGCATCCACGTGGCGCCGAACGTCAACGAATACCACGTGGTGCCCGACCGCACCCGCCCTCGGGATTTCGAGGTCTACAGCGTTCTGGGCGTGACCGGCCACCGCGAGGGTCAGCTCAACGACCGCGAGTTCGTGCCGCTGTTTTCTTCCATCCATGGCATCCGGTCCAGCGACCAGGCCTACTTTGCTGCGCGCAGGGAGCCTCGCCTGTTTTCGGAGCATGCGGCGCGTTTCGGGCCCCGAACGCAGTACCTGGGCAGCGAGGTGTTCATCTCCCTCGTGGATCAGCGGGAAGCCCCGTTTTCGGACGATCTCAAGCAGCTGAGCGTGCGCACCCTGTGCACCAACCGCGACCTGCCGCTGCTGATGGGCGGGCGCAGCAGCGAGGGCGATTTCACCACGGTGGAATCCGTGCCGGTGGACCGCGTTCGCACTGTCGCGGGCCCCACGCGGCCCACATCCAGCGTGGCCGAGAACGAGATCACCTGGCGCCTCATCTCGCACCTGTCCCTGAACTACCTGGCGATGACCGACCTGTCGGAAGAAGAGGGCGCGGCCACGCTGCGCGATCTGCTGCGGCTGTACCTCGACCTAGGCGACAAGGACCTGTCTGGCCAGGTCTCCAGCATCAAGGGCGTGGGTATTTCCGCCATCACCCGCCGCCTGCCTCAGCATGGGCAACTGGTGTATGGCCGTGGCGTGGGGGTCTCGGTCGGCGTGGACGAAAGCTCGCTGGCCGGTGTCAGCCCCTGGCCGCTGATGGCCGTCCTGGAGCGCTTCTTCGCGCGGCACGTGGGAGTGAACAGCTACACCGAACTGGCCCTCGATTCGCGCCAGCGCGGCCGCATCGCGCAGTGGCGCGTGCGGCCTGGCCAAAGGCCCTGCACATGAGCCGTTTGCCCACGCTCGACGCGGGCGACGCCCGGCAGGCGCGGATTGCACGGCCGGCGAGCGAGGCCGGGGTGGCGCTCTTTTGGCAGAAGCTGAAAGACAACCCGCACGAATTCGATCTGTTCTTCACGTTGCGGCTGCTGCAGGCCCGCCAGCCCGAGTTTCCCCGGTTCGGCCGGGCCCTGCGGCCCCAGGGCGAGTCCCTGCGCCTGGGCCAGGACCCGTCGCTGGCCTTTGCGCCGGCGACCCTCGCGGAGGTCCTGCCCGCTGTGGCGGGCCAGCCAGAGCGGCTGATGGTGTGGAATTTCGGGCTCTACGGGCCCAACGGGCCGATGCCCACACACCTCACGGAGTACGTGCGCGAGCGCCTGAGGCAGTACGACGACCCGACGCTGGCGCGCTTCTCGGACATCTTCCACCACCGGCTCTTGCTGCTGTTCTTTCGGGCCTGGTCGGACCCGCAGCCGACCACCTCACTGGACCGGGCGGGCGACGACTCCTTCGGCCGGCACGTGCGCAGCCTGGTGGGGCTGGGCGAGCCCACACAGCGGTCCCGCGACGCGGTGCCGGACCACGCCAAGCAGTACATGGCGGGCCACCTCACCCGCTGGACGCGCAACCCGGAAGGCCTGACGGCGGCCATTCGCCTGTATTTCGGCGTGCCGGTGGAGTTGATCGAATACGCGCTGCACTACCTGGAACTCGAACCCCGCCAGCAGACGCGGCTGTCGCGCAATGCCTGCAATTCACAACTGGGCGTGGACACCGTGGTCGGAAGCCGGGTGCCCGATGCACAGAGCAAATTCCGGTTGCGGATCGGGCCGCTCACGCTGGCGCAGTACGAACGCTTCCTGCCTTCAGGCGAAGACTTCCAGGCGCTGGTGGACTGGGTGCGCAACTACCTGGGCATCGAGTTCGCGTGGGACTTCGAGCTGGTGCTGCGCCGCGAAGACGTGCCCCCCTGCCAGCTCGGCGGCGCCACGCGGCTGGGGTGGACGACCTGGTCCCTGTCGGCGCCCGCCACCCGCGATCCGGACGACTTCCGCCTGGACCCCGAGCACTGGCTGACCCTGCGCAAGGGCGCTGCCCGCCGCGCCACCTCGCCGCCCACATCCGCGCACACCTGATGCGTTCCCTTTTTAAAAACTGACTCACCGAGGTCCCATGTCTGAAATTAGCCGGCAAGCCCTTTTCGGAAAATTGAATCCCCTGCTGTTCAAGTCGCTGGAAAGCGCTACGGTGTTCTGCAAACTGCGCGGCAACCCGTATGTGGAGCTGGTGCACTGGCTGCACCAACTGCTGCAGGAAACCGATTCCGATCTGGTGCGCGTGTTCCGGCACTTCGAGATCGATGCCGAAAAGCTCGCGGCCGACGTGCTGCAGAGCCTGGACCGTCTTCCTCGCGGGGCCACCTCGATCAGCGATTTCTCGGCCCAGATCGAGACCGCCATCGAGCGTGGCTGGGTCTATGCCACGCTGATGTTCGGCGAGTCCCAGATCCGCAGTGCCTACTGGCTCTCCGGCATGGTGCGCACGCGTGCGCTGGCCAATGAATTGCGGGCCATCTCCAGCGAACTGGGCCGCTTGACGGAGCCGGCCTTGAGCGACGCGTTCGCGCGGCTGCTGCCCGATTCGCCGGAATCGCGCCTTGGCGCGGCAGACGGTTCCGGCCTCTCGGGCGTGCCCGGCGAGGCCAGTGGTGCCACAGGCCCGGCCGGCACGGGGCGTGGCGAGGCGCTGCAGAAATACACGGTCGATCTGACCGAGCGCGCGCGCCAGCAAGAGCTGGACCCCGTCACCGGGCGCGACGAGGAAGTCCGCCAGATGGTCGACATCCTGATGCGCCGCCGCCAGAACAACCCGATCCTCGTCGGCGAGGCTGGCGTGGGCAAGACGGCCGTGGTCGAAGGCCTGGCGCTGCGCATCGCGGCGGGCGATGTACCGCCGCCGCTCAAGGACGTGCAGCTGCGCGTCGTGGACATCGGCCTGCTGCAGGCCGGCGCCAGCATGAAGGGCGAGTTCGAGAACCGACTGAGGGCCCTGCTGGACGAGGTGCAGGCCAGCACGGCGCCCATCGTGCTCTTCATTGACGAGGTCCATACGCTGATCGGCGCGGGCGGTCAGGCCGGCACAGGCGATGCGGCCAACCTGCTCAAGCCGGCGCTCGCGCGTGGCGTGCTGCGCACCATCGGCGCCACCACCTGGGCCGAGTACAAAAAGTACATCGAGAAAGACCCGGCGCTCACCCGGCGCTTCCAGCTCGTGCAGATCCACGAACCGGACGAAGCCAAGGCAGTGCTCATGCTGCGTGGCGTGGCCGCCAAGCTGGAAGGCCACCACCGCGTGCGCATCGGCGACGACGCGGTGGCCGCCGCCGTCAGCCTGTCACACCGCTACATCCCCTCGCGGCAACTGCCGGACAAGGCGGTGAGCCTGCTGGACACCGCCTGCTCGCGCGTGGCGATGGGCCTGCACGCCACCCCGGCGCGCCTGGAGGCCGTGATCCGGCAACTGGAGTCGCTGGCGGTCGAAAAGGACATCGTGCAGCGCGAACTGGACCTGGGCGTGGGCGAGACCGAACGCTTCGACGAAATCAATGCGTCGCTGGCGCGGCTGGAGGCGGAGCATGAGGTGCTCAAGGCCCGCTTCGAAAGCGAAAAGGCCATGGTGCAGCAGATCGTGGACGCGGAGGCAGCCGTGCTGTCCCGCCGCGTGGCCAAGGAGGCCGCGGCCCAAGCTGCGCCGCCCGCCGAAAGCGCCGCGCAGGGCGGCACCGTGGCACCCGCCGATGCGCAGGGGCCGGCCGATTCGGCACCTGCGCCAGCGCAGGGCGATGGGGCGGACCCCGCGGCTGTCCACCAGTTGAGCGGCCTGCGCGGTGAACTGCTGCGCATGCAGGGCGAGGACCCACTGCTGCAGCCCGTGGTCGATGCCAGCGTGGTGGCCGCCGTGGTGGCGGAGTGGACCGGCATTCCGGTGGGCCGCATGGTGCGCGACGAAGTCAAATCGGTGCTCACCCTGGCGGACACGCTGGAAAAGCGGGTGATCGGCCAGCGGCACGGCCTGGAGGCCATCACGCGGCGCATCCAGACCGCCCGCGCGCAGCTGGACAACCCGGGCAAGCCCATCGGCGTGTTTCTGCTGGCGGGCCCGTCGGGCGTCGGCAAGACCGAGACCGCGCTTTCGCTCGCCGAGGCGCTGTACGGTGGCGAACAGAACCTCATCACCATCAACATGAGCGAGTTCCAGGAAGCGCACACGGTCTCGACCCTGAAGGGGGCGCCGCCCGGCTACGTGGGCTACGGCGAAGGCGGCGTGCTGACCGAGGCCGTGCGCCGCCGCCCCTACAGCGTGGTGCTGCTCGATGAGATCGAGAAGGCCCACCCCGACGTGCACGAGCTGTTCTTCCAGGTGTTCGACAAGGGTTGGATGGAAGACGGGGAAGGACGTTACATCGATTTCAAGAACACGGTGATCATCCTGACCTCCAACGTGGGTTCGGAGTTGATCGCCGGCATGTGCCGCGACCCCGATCTGGTGCCGCCGCCCGAGGCGCTTGCCAAGGCCGTGCGCCAGCCGCTGCTCGAAAAGTTTCCGGCCGCGCTACTGGGCCGGCTGGTGGTGGTGCCGTACTTCCCCATCTCCGACGCGATGCTGGACCAGATCATCCGCCTGCAGCTGCAGCGCATTCAGACGCGCATCCTGGAGCGGCACAACGCGCAGTTCACGTTCGACGAGGCCGCGGTGCAGCTGATCCGCCAGCGCTGCAGCGAGGTCGAATCCGGCGCGCGCATGGTGGACGGCATCATCACGCAGAACCTGCTGCCGCGCCTGGCCATGCAGTTCCTGCAATCGTCCGTGGACGCGCACGTGATCCGCCAGATCCAGCTCAGCGCATCGGACAGCGATTTCGAGATCGTGTTCGGTTGATGCCGACGATCCATGGTCCCTGGCGCAGGGGCCATGGAGGCTGGCGCCGGCCCCAGGGCTGCCGGCAAGGGCGAGGGAATGGTGCTGGCGGCAGGCGCTCGCACGCCGGTGAAGGCCGCGCGGCATTTGCAGTCTGCAAAGGACGCCGTTCATTCGTTCGAACGGATGCATTCATCGCAAAAAAAGCCTGGCTACGCGAGCACGCCCGTTGGCTGGCAAAAAACGACCCGTCGGACGGAGAGTCCGGGAGTCGCCCCACGATGAAACCGGTTGGGGGCTGACCGGGCTTGGCGGTGGATTCTGAGAAGAAGCCACCGAAGGCCCTGGTCAACGATTGACGCCAGTGTATCATTAAATGAGAATGGTTATCAATCAAATATGCCGCGATCGCAGCGGCACCTCAGCAGTTCACTGCGGGTCGAGCAGGGGCGCAGCCCGATGCGCCGCGCTGGACATCGGGCTCGTCCCGCATCGGTTTGAAAAAGGGAGCGCAGATGACCGCCACGCCGTTGGAAGATCTCATCGAGGAACACCGGGTCCTTCTGGACGGGTATGGGCGGGCGCAGATTCGCTGCAGCCGCCTGCTGGCCATGCAAGCCGCCGAGATCGAGCGTCTGCAGGCCCAGGCCATCCGCCTGCGGGCACGGGCCATCGTGGCCGAGACGGCGCTGGCATTCGCCCGCGAGGAATCCGCCGAAGGGAACGCCGCTGCGCTCCAAGGCCCGGCTCGGCGGCGCGCCATGGGCCGGCAGATCGAAGCCCTGGGGCAGCGCATTCATGAGCTGATGCGCGAGGTGCTGCACTGGCAGTGGCGGGCCGCACGCTCCCATCACACCATGCCTGTGCCTGCCATGGCGTTGCGAGCGGTGGCGAGTGAAACGCTATCGGCCCCGCCAGGGGCCATGCGGTCCGTGGTTTGCATTGCGCCGGATGCCGCGGGCAGCCTGATCGCGCAGCCAGTGGGCCGCAAGCCGGAGGCGGCGGTGGAAGAAAGCGCCGCCGCATTGTCCGGCGGAAATGCGGCGCTGGAAGCCAGCCTGATCGCCGCCGACTTCGTCATCTGCCAGACCGGCTGCGTCGGCCATGACGACTATTGGCGGGTGCAGGACCACTGCAAGCGCACGGGCAAACCGTGCGTGCTGGTGGACCAGCCACAGGTCGTTCAGATCATGCGAGGGCTGGCGCATCCGCAGGATGAGCCTGTGCCGCAGCGGTAGGCCGGCAGCCCGCGCACCGCGGGCTTCGACCGCGCGTGGCCATTAGCGGCTGACAATCGATTGCTATTAAATTTATAGCAATATGCCCTAGTCGATC
>NZ_BAAJYT010000024.1:0-35393 GCF_057541515.1 Acidovorax sp. KNOB132 | reverse complement strand
ACGGACAGTAGGGTCGCCTTTCTTTTGGGTACGTTTCTTTGGCGAAGCAAAGAAAAGTACCTCGGCCGCCGGGCCGAGACCCGGCCCCGGAACGTAACTATCGAGCAACTTCGCAAAAAGGCCCACAGCGTCACCGCCCCAAATAAACCTCAATCACCCTCTCATCCCCCTGCACCTGATCCAGCGTCCCCTCCGCCAACACCGCCCCCTCGCACAACACCGTCACCTTCTCCGAAATCGTCCGGATGAACGACATGTCATGCTCCACCACCATCAGCGAATGCCGCCCCTTCAAGGTCAGGAACAGCTCCGCCGTGCGCGCCGTCTCCTCGTCCGTCATCCCCGCCACCGGCTCGTCCAGCAGAAGCAGCTTCGGGTCCTGCATCAGCAGCATCCCGATCTCCAGCCACTGCTTTTGCCCATGGCTCAGATTGCCCGCCATGCGCGCCACGCTGCCGGCCAGGTGGATGGTGTGCAGCACCTCGGCCAGCCGGTCCGACTGGGCCGAGTCCAGGCGAAAGAACAGGCTTGAGGCCACGCCCTTGTGCGTCTTCAAGGCCAGCTCCAGGTTCTCGAACACGGTGAGCTGTTCGAACACCGTGGGCTTCTGGAACTTGCGGCCAATCCCCAAGCCGGCGATCTCCGGCTCGTTGTGCCGCAGCAGGTCGATCGTGCTGCCGAAGAACACGGTGCCGCGGTCCGGGCGGGTCTTGCCGGTGATGATGTCCATCATCGTGGTCTTGCCCGCGCCGTTGGGGCCGATCACGCAGCGCAGCTCGCCCGGCGCGATGTCCAGGTTCAGGCCGTTGATGGCCTTGAAGCCGTCGAAGCTCACGTGCACGTCTTCCAGGTACAGGATGCGGCCGTGGGCCACGTCCACCTCGCCGGGCACGGCCACGCGCGAGAAGCCGGCCGCGCGGCCCCCGGACTCGGTCTGCCCCGTGCGTGCCGCCGGGGCATCGCCCGCGATGCGGCGCGCGCCTTCTTCCATCAGATCGGGGGTCATTGCGCGCCCTCCTTTGGCTTCGCGCTGCCGCGCAGGGGCTGGCGCGCGTCCTCCACCGCCTTGCGCGGGCGCCGCAGCAGGCCCACGATGCCGTTGGGCAGGAACAGGGTGACGGCGATGAACAGCGCCCCCAGGAAGTACAGCCAGAACTCCGGTGCGGTCACGGTGAGCCAGCTCTTGGCGCCGTTCACCAGGAAGGCGCCCACGATGGGGCCGATGAGCGTGGCGCGCCCGCCCACGGCCGCCCACACGGCGATCTCGATGGAGTTGGCAGCGCTCATCTCGCCCGGGTTGATGATGCCGACCTGCGGCACGTACAGCGCCCCGGCCACGCCGCACATCATGGCGCTGATGGTCCAGATGGTGAGCTTGTAGGGCAGCGGCGAGTAGCCCGAGAACATGACGCGCGTCTCCGCATCGCGCACCGCCTGGAGCACGCGGCCGAATTTGCTGCGCACCAGCCAGCGCCCGAGCAGGAACGAGCCCAGCAGCGCCAGCCCCGTGAGCACGAAGAGCAGCATGCGCATGTTCTGCGTGGCGATCGGCTGCCCCAGGATGCGCTTGAAATCGGTGAAGCCGTTGTTGCCGCCGAAGCCCGTCTCGTTGCGAAAGAACAGCAGCATGGCGGCATACGTCATGGCCTGCGTGATGATCGAGAAATACACGCCCTTGATGCGCGAGCGGAAGGCAAAGTACCCGAACACGAAGGCCACCAGCCCCGGCACGGCCACGACGAGGACCAAGGTGGCGGCGAAGCTGTCCGACAGCGCCCAGTGCCAGGGCAGCTCCTTCCAGTCCAGGAACACCATGAAGTCCGGCAGGTCGCTCTGGTAGTTGCCGTCGCGGCCGATCTGGCGCATGAGGTACATGCCCATCACGTAGCCGCCCAGGGCGAAGAACAGGCCGTGGCCCAGGCTCAGGATGCCGGTGTAGCCCCAGATGAGGTCCATGGCCAGCGCGCAGATGGCGTAGCACATGATCTTGCCCAGCAGCGCCACCGCGTAGTCGGACAGGTGCAGCGGGCTGCCGGCGGGCAGCCACAGGTTGAGCACGGGCGCCACCGCGCACACGGCGATGAGCGCGACGATGAACGCCGACCAGCCGGACCGCGTGAGCAGCGGCGCTGGCGCAGGAAGGGAAATGTCTCGATGGGGCATGGGCTTCTTCTTCTAGGCAGGCAGAGGCAGGTGGCGCGGCGGGCGGCGATGAAGACGACGACGGGCGCTCATGCCTCCCTCCCCTTCATCGCGAAGATGCCCTGCGGCCGCTTCTGGATGAACACGATGATGAAGACCAGCACGGCGATCTTGGCCAGCACGGCGCCCGTCCAGCCTTCGAGGAACTTGTTGAGCACGCCCAGGCCCAGCGCTGCGTACACGGTGCCCGCCAGCTGGCCCACGCCGCCCAGCACCACGACCATGAACGAATCGACGATGTAGCCCTGGCCCAGGTCGGGCCCCACGTTGCCGACCTGGCTTAAAGCGCAGCCGGCCAGGCCGGCGATGCCGGAGCCGAGCGCGAAGGCATAGGTGTCCACGCGGGCGGTGTTGACGCCCATGCACGAGGCGATGGGCCGGTTCTGCGTGACGCCGCGCACGAACAGGCCCAGCCGCGTGCGGCCGATGAGGTAGGCCACGCCGCCCAGCACCGCGAAGGCGAAGGCCACGATGATCACGCGGTTCCAGGGCAGCTGCAGGTTGTCCATGAGCTGCACGCCGCCGCTCATCCAGGCAGGGTTTTCCACGCCCACGTTCTGCGCGCCGAACACGGTGCGCACGAGCTGCTGCAGCATCAGGCTGATGCCCCAGGTGGCCAGCAGCGTCTCCAGCGGCCGGCCGTAGAGAAAGCGGATCACGCTGCGCTCCAGCGCCGCGCCCATGAGGGCGGAGGCGCAGAACGCGGCCGGCACGGCGGCCACCAGGTACCAGTCGAAGGCGCCGGGCAGGTATTTCTGGAACAGGCCCTGCACCACGTAGGTGGCGTAGGCGCCGATCATCATCAGCTCGCCGTGCGCCATGTTGATGACGCCCATCAGCCCGTAGGTGATGGCCAGCCCCAGCGCCACCAGCAGAAGGATGGACCCCAGGCTCACGCCCGAGAACAGCGCGGCGAGCTTCTCGCCCCACTGCAGCCGGCCTTCCACCGAGGCCAGCGCGGACTGGATCGCGGCCTTCACCTTGGGGTCGGCCTCCTGGCGCAGTTGCTCCAGCAGCACGGTGCGCGTGGCGGGGTTGCCGCTGGCGGCCAGGTACTGCGCGGCCTCCAGGCGGTGGGCCGCGTCGCTGTCGGCCAGCAGCATGCGCGCGCGGATGGCTTCGAGCCGCCCGCGCAGGCCGGCATCTTTCTCGGCGGCGAGGGCCTTTTCGATCAGGGGCAGGCGCGCGGCGTCGGTCTCTTCCTTGAGCGACTCAATGGCGGCGCGGCGCTGGGCCGCGTCGGGCGACAGCAGTTGCAGCGAGGCCAGCGCGGCATCGAACTCGCCGCGCATGCGGTTGTTGTTGACGATGTCCTCCGCATCGTCGGGCACCGGCACCTCGGCACCGGTGGCGGGGTCCAGCCCCTTGCCGTCCTTGATGGTGATGGCACGGTCGCCCGCGATCTTGACCGCATCGTCGGCCATCGCGCGGATGAAGGCCAGCGTCGCATCGTCGGGCGTGGCGATGGCCTGCTGCAGCGCGGCGATGCGCTCGTCGGTCTCGCCCGCCGCCATGGCACGCGCGGCCTGCGGCGTGAGCGCGTGCGCCTGCACCGCCGCACAGAGCAGCAGGCAGGCAATCAGGCGGTGAAAGAAGGTGGGAAGCATGGTGAGGGGAAGGTCGTCACGAACAAGAAAGGATTGCGATCACGGACTGCTTCGTCATGCCACGTGCACCAGCGCGGCCCAAGCCAGCAGACGCCGCGGAACCGGCTCTGCCGGGCCGCTGGCGTCGTCCCCCCTCCCGCGCAGCGAGAGAGGGGGTGACGGTGCGCAGCGCCTCAGGGGGGTGTCACTTCGATTTCACTTCGACTTTCCGTCGGGCTCGTCCTTCTTCTTGTCGTTGCCTTCGATGTACGGGCTCCAGGGCTTGGCCTTGACCGGGCCGGGCGTCTTCCACACCACGTTGAACTGGCCGTCGGCCTTGATCTCGCCGATGAACACGCTCTTGTGCAGGTGGTGGTTCTTCTCGTCCATCTTGCTCACGATGCCGCTGGGCGCCTGGAAGGTCTGGCCGGCCATGGCGGCGATGACCTTGTCCACATCGGTGCTCTTGGCCTTCTCCACCGCCTGCTTCCACATGTGGATGCCGATGTAGGTCGCCTCCATCGGGTCGTTGGTGAGCGGCTTGTCCATGTGGCCGGGGATCTTCTTGGCGCGGGCGTAGTCGCTCCACTGCTTGATGAAGGCGGTGTTGGTGGGGTTCTTGATGGACATGAAGTAGTTCCATGCCGCCAGGTGGCCCACGAGCGGCTTGGTGTCCACGCCGCGCAGTTCTTCCTCGCCCACCGAGAAGGCCACCACCGGCACGTCCTTGGCCTTGAGGCCCGCGTTGCCCAGTTCCTTGTAGAAGGGCACGTTGGAGTCGCCGTTGATGGTGGAGACCACCGCCGTCTTGCCGCCCTGGCTGAACTTCTTGATGTCGGCCACGATGGTCTGGTAGTCGGCATGGCCGAAGGGCGTGTACTTTTCGTCGATGTCGCTGTCCTTCACGCCCTTGGACTTCAGGTAGGCGCGCAGGATCTTGTTGGTGGTGCGGGGGTACACGTAGTCGGTGCCCAGCAGCACCCAGCGCTTGGCGCCGCCGCCGTCCTTGCTCATCAGATAGTCCACCGCGGGAATGGCCTGCTGGTTGGGCGCCGCGCCGGTGTAGAACACGTTCTTGGACAGCTCTTCGCCTTCGTACTGCACGGGGTAGAACAGCAGGCCGTTCATTTCCTCGACCACGGGCAGCACGGATTTGCGGCTCACCGAGGTCCAGCAGCCGAAGATGACCGAGACCTTGTCCTGCCCCAGCAGCTGCTTGGTCTTCTCGGCGAACAGGGGCCAGTTGGAGGCCGGGTCCACCACCACGGGCTCGAGCTTCTTGCCGAGCACGCCGCCCTTGGCGTTGATCTCGTCGATGGCCATGAGCACGGTGTCCTTCAGCACCGTCTCCGAGATGGCCATGGTGCCCGACAGGCTGTGCAGCACGCCCACCTTGATGGTGTCGGCGGCATGGGCCGGCAGCGCCGACAGGCCGGCCAGTGTGGCGATGGCCGCGAGGGCCTTGAGAGAGTAACGACGTTGCATGGTGCAGCTCCGATGAATGGGGTTCAAACCGCTCGCCCGGGGCCCCCGCAGGGCGCCTTCGTCCGGTCGATGGAATGGATTCTGGAGACTGCCCCCCGGGCCGCCAATACGCCAAGTGGCGTACACGGCCCCGATGCCGCGGGGCCGGCCCGGCTGGCCCGCTCAGCGCCGCGGGGACCGCAGTGCGTGCACCGTGGTGGTCTTGCGCACGGGGCTCGACAGCACCAGCGACGTGGTCACCGCGCCGTGCTGGGCCAGTGCATCGACCACGGACTGCAGGTCTTCGGGCTCGGCGATGGCACAGCGCACGATGAAGCAATCCTCGCCCGTCACGCGATCGGCCTCGAGGACCTCGGGCATGGACTCGAAGAGCTTCACGTAGGGCGCGATGCCGGCATGGTCGGTCTGCACGCGGATGATGGCCTGCAGCCGCACACCGATGGCGCGCAGGTTGACCCGCGCCCCATAGCCCTCGATCACGCCCGCGTCCTCGAGCTTGCGCACCCGCTCGCTCATGGCGGGCTGGGACAGGCCGATGCGCTTGCCCAGCGCGGCCAGGCTCTGGCGGGCATCGGTCTGCAGGGCTTCCAGGATCAGCCAGTCTTTCTTGTCGAGGGTCATGCCAGCGCTCCGGGGGGTTGCGGGGTCGGGAAGGGAGGTTCCGATCATCCATCGGTTTGGAGCCGGCATTTCCGATGCCCTGCCCTTCGCCGGCAGGGGCCGCGCGCCTATCGTGCAAGGCCGTGCCACCGGCGTCCTCTCGGACCGCGCCCTGGCTTTCTTCGGCCGCTTTTCTCAAGGAACCCTTCCCATGCAGCTGGTTGGAATGCTGGACTCTCCCTATGTGCGCCGTGTCGCCGTGTCGCTGCGGCTGCTGGAACTGCCCTTCGAGCACCTGCCCCTCTCGGTGTTCAGCACCTTCGAGGCCTTTGGCCGCATCAACCCGGTGGTGAAGGCCCCGACGCTGGTGGCCGACGACGGCACGGTGCTGATGGATTCGGGGCTGATCCTGCAATGGGCCGGCACCCTGTCGCGCCACCGCCTGCAGCCGCTCGGCGGGCCCGCGCTGCTGCGCGATCTGCGCCTCACCGGCCTGGCGCTGGCCGCCTGCGAGAAAGCCGTGCAGCGGGTGTACGAACAGAACCTGCGTCCTGCGGACAAGCAGCATGCCCCCTGGATCGACCGCGTGAGCGGCCAGTTGCTGGCGGCCTGCGGGCAGCTCGAAGCCGAACTGGCCCATGCCCCCCTGCCGGCGCCCGAGCAGGCCATCACCGATGCGGGCGTCACCATCGCCGTGGCGTGGGACTTCATGCAGAGCATGGTCGCCGATACCGTCCTGGCCGCCGACCACCCCGCCCTGGCCGCCTATGCCGGACAGGCGGAGCGGCTGCCGGCGTTTCTCGCCTGTCCGGCCCGTTGAGGGCTGCGCGCCGGCGCACGCTCCACCGGCCGCAAAGTCTGTCACCTGGCTGACATCTCGGCGATCCGGCGACTCCGCCCGCGCGGCCGGCATGAACCGGATCGCCCCCCGAAAACCGGCGCATTCCGCCACGGTGGCAGGGTGCGCGCGGCCTGCCGCCACCCCGGCGCGCGCTGCGTGTACGTATTTCCCACCATGTGGATTTCCACAATCGCGCAGGCCATGGCACGGGCATACATTCACGCACCTCCAAAATGAGCGCTGCTGGCGACGGTACGCGCAGACCTATGCAAGAGACACGCACGCTCCCCCCCAAGAGACCCCTTTACCGCTCGCTGTACATCCAGGTGCTCTTCGCCGTCGTCGTCGGCGTGCTGCTGGGGCACTTCTATCCCGCACTGGGCGAGCAGATGAAGCCGCTGGGCGATGGCTTCATCAAGCTGATCAAGATGATCATCGCGCCCATCATCTTCTGCACGGTGGTGATCGGCATCGCGGGCATGGAAGACATGAAGAAGGTCGGCCGCACCGGCGGCCTGGCCCTGCTGTATTTCGAGATCGTGAGCACGGTCGCGCTGATCATCGGCCTGATCGTGGTCAACGTGCTGCAGCCCGGCGCCGGCATGAACGTGGATGCCTCCACCATCGACACCAAGTCGATCGCCGCCTACACCGCGCCCGGCAAGATGGGCACCACCACCGACTTCCTGATGAACATCATCCCCACCACGGTGGTCGATGCGTTCGCCAAGGGCGAGATCCTGCAGGTGCTGCTGATCGCCGTGATGTTCGGCTTCGCCCTGCACCGCTTCGGCGGCCGCGGCACGCTGGTGTTCGACTTCATCGAGAAGACCTCGCACGTGCTGTTCACCATCGTCGGCTACATCATGAAGGTGGCCCCCATCGGTGCCTTCGGTGCGATGTCGTTCACCATCGGCAAGTACGGCGTGGGCTCGCTGCTGTCGCTGGGCAAGCTGATGGGCTCGTTCTACCTGACCTGCCTGCTGTTCATCTTCATCGTGCTGGGCGCCATTGCGCGCTTCCACGGCTTCTCGATCTGGAAGTTCATCAAGTACATCAAGGAAGAGCTGCTGATCGTGCTGGGCACGTCCTCCAGCGAATCCGTGCTGCCGCGCATGATGGAAAAGATGGAGAACCTGGGCGCCAAGAAGACCACCGTGGGCCTGGTGATTCCCACCGGCTACTCGTTCAACCTGGACGGCACCTCCATCTACCTGACCATGGCCGCCGTGTTCATCGCGCAGGCCACCAACACGCCGCTGGACATCACGCACCAGATCACGCTGCTGCTGGTGCTGCTGCTCACCTCCAAGGGCGCGGCCGGGATCACGGGCAGCGGCTTCATCGTGCTGGCGGCCTCGCTGTCGGCGGTGGGCCACGTGCCGGTGGCGGGCCTGGCGCTCATCCTGGGCATCGACCGCTTCATGTCCGAGGCGCGCGCGCTCACCAATCTGGTGGGCAACGGCGTGGCCACCATCGTGGTCGCCAAGTGGACCGGCGACCTCGACGAGAACAAGCTCAAGCAGCGCCTGAACGACCCGAACTGGGTGGACGCGCAGGAGCCCGAGGTGCTGCTGGACGCGAAGACCGAACGCATGGACACGAGCGGCCACCGCTGAGGCGGCAGGCTCCATGGGGCCTTGCGCCCCACCCTGTCAGGCCGGCTTTCGCCGGCCTTTTCATTGGCGTCTCCTTGGGTGCCGCTGACGGGCGGATGGATGGATGGATGGATGGATCGGTTTACAGCGCCGACGTGTCGGTGAACACCGCCGGATCCGGAAGGTGGTCGGCGAGCCAGCCGGGATCGAGCTGCAGCGCCTGCAGCAGTTCGTCCGGCAACACGCCGATCGTCTCCGCCACGCTCGCCTTGGGGCCGACGGCGATCTCCGCCAGCAGCGTGGCCACGTGCACGATGGCGCCCAGGCGGCAGAACGATGGGCTGGCCAGCGGGTCGGAGGCCGTCTCCAGCGCACGCACCACCTCGTCGGGGAATTTCCACTGCCGCGCCAGTTCGGCCGTGATCTGCCCTTCGGTGAAGCCCAGCAGGCTCTGCTCGCGCTGCCAGCGGCCGCCGGGCAGGTGCGGCAGGCGTTCGATCTCCACGATCTCGCTCGGCGCCTTCTGGGCGATGATCAGCTCGCCCAGCCGCACCATGAAGCCCGTGAGCCACGATTGCTGCACATCGGTGCCCAGCGCCCGCGCCAGCCACTGCGCGTAGCCGGCGCAGGCCATGCTTTCCTTCCAGAACTCCTGCCGGTCCACGCCCGGCGCGTCGGCGAACGAGCCCGTCATGCACGCCGCCAGGGCCAGCGTGCGCACCTGGTTGAGCCCCACCATGTTGATGGCGTCGTCGAGCGAGGAGACCTGGCGCGGCAGCCCGAACCGCGCGCTGTTGGCCATGCGGACCAGCTTGGCGGTGAGCGAAGGGTCCTTGGAGATGGCGGTGCGCACCTTCTCGAAGGGGATATCGTCGTCGTGCAGGGTCTGGATCAGGCTGTGGGCCACCTCGGGCATGGTGGGCAGCTTGACCTCCTGGAGGAAAGCGGCGAGTGCGGGCATGCGGACGACCTTTTCTTGAAGGGGGTGTGCAGGCCGGCCTTCCAGCCCGCTGGTGTTTTTGTATCACCGTCTCGGCGCCCGCCGGGCAGGGAATTCACCAGCCCGCGGGTTTGTGCTGCCCTGGCAACGGCGGACCCCGCAGCCCCGCCCACGCCCTTGCAGGCCATGGCCGCCTGCGCTATGCGCCCAGCCGGAAGGTGCGCTCCAGCGCCACCGTCAGGCGGTCGGCCAGGCGGTTCGAGGCGGCCTGCGTGGGGTGGATGCCATCGGTCGTGTCCCTGTCCACCGAAAACGGCATCGAATCCCAGTGCGCATGCACCGTGCGCGTGTCGGCCGCCACCCGGCGGATGGCCGCATTGATCGCCTGCATGGTGGCGAGCGCCGCGGGGCCGAAGATCTTGTCGGAGACCGGGGTGATCCCGGTGACCACGGCGGCATGCCCCAGCGAATGCACGAAGCCGATGAGGCCGCGGTAATCGTCCTCGAACGCCTCGATGTCGAAGCCGGGGCGTGCGTGGTCGTTCACCCCCACCTGCAGGACCACGATGCGCGACGGGTGCGGCTCGGTATCGAACGGGCCCTGCGGCCCGCGGGGGAAAAGCTCGGGCGGCGCACTGTCGAAAGGCGCCTCGTAGCCCCGCACCAGGTCGTACGCCTGGAGGCCGGCCGCCGTGCGGTCGTCGATCACCCAGTGCGGGCGCCTGGCCAAAATGCGCTGCGCCGGCGTTTGCGCGTGCCGCCAGGTCGTGGACGCGGGATCGAAGCCGAACAAAATGCTGTCGCCGTCAAGCTCCACCGAGCATGGCCGCTGCGGGCCGAAAACTGCATCTCCCATGGATTCCCTTTTTTATCTGGTTGCATAGCGTCCGGCCACGGTTGCCGGATCACTTCGCAGTCCACCACAACCCCGCTGAAACCACAACGGACGCAGTGGCAGATAACCCCACGAACATCTGGATGCAATTGAGGCTGTTGCGCCGCACAAACGCGCGGTGCCGATGGGCAGGCCTCGCCAGCATAATGCGGACCCGATTCAAAGCTAAGAAACAATTTCTCGCATGACTAATCGCCGCGTAACAATTCAAACGCCTTTGGGAGAGGCGTTGCAATTCAGGCAATTGAAAGGAAGCGAGGCGCTGTCCGGGTTGTTTGAATTCGAGATCGACCTGATCTCCAAGAACAAGGGCATCGACCCGAAAGCCTTGCTGGGCCTCGCTGCCACGGTCGTGGTGGAGACCGAGGGGCTGGGCCGGCGTTACCTGGACGGTATTGCCACGGGCTTTGGCATGCAGGGCCAGGACACCTCGGCCAATTACGCCTACCGCATGGTGCTGCGCCCCTGGCTGTGGCTGGCCACGCGGCGCAGCGATTTCAAGATCTTCCAGGAAATGACCGTCCCGGATATCGTGGAGAGCGTGCTGCAGAAATACGGCCAGCCGATGCAGAAAAAGCTCTCCCGGGCTTATCGCGTGCGGCCCTATACCGTGCAATACCACGAGACCGATTTCGCCTTCATCGCGCGGCTGTGCGAATCCGAAGGCATTTACTGGTATTTCGAACACCAGCCCGGCAGCCACACGCTGGTGTTCGCCGACGACGTGATGGGCTCGCACAGCCCGCTGCCGGGCGGCCACGTGATTCCCTTCCACCCACCGGGCAAGGCCGCCCTGGCCGACCGGGAACACATCTTTTCCTGGCACATGGGCCAGCAGGTGCAGCCCGGCCGGGCCTACCTGGACGACTACGACTTCAAGAAGCCGCGCGCCGACCTGTCCGACATGCGCCAGTCCCCGCCAGGTCATGCCCACGACAGCTACGAGAGGTACGAGTGGCCCGGGGGCTACACCGAGTTTTCCGATGGGGAAACCTACACCCGGCTGCAGATGGAAACCGGCCTGGCCGGCCACCACCGCGCCCACGCGAAGTTGAACAAGCGCAGCATCGCCCCCGGCTACACCATCGTGCTGGACAACTACCCGCGCGAAGACCAGAACCAGCAGTACCTGGTGGTGTCGGTGGAGTACTACCTGGAGGAAAACGCCCAGGCCAGCGTGGGCCTGAACGGCGTGGGCCAGACCCAGGGCGGCTCGATCCAGCGCTTTTCGATGGAGGTGCACCCCACCGCCATGCCCTACCGCCCCGTCGTCGCCACGCCCCGCCCTCGCACCACGGGCCCGCAGACGGCCGTGGTGGTGGGCCCGCCGGGCGAGGAGATCTGGACCGACCAGTACGGCCGGGTGAAGGTGCAGTTCCACTGGGACCGCATCGGGGCGATGGATGAGAACTCCAGCTGCTGGGTGCGCGTGTCCTCCACCTGGGCGGGGCCGCAGTTCGGCAACGTGTTCATTCCGCGCATCGGCATGGAGGTGATCGTCGACTTCCTGAACGGCGACCCGGACTACCCCATCATCCTGGGCTGCGTCTACAACGCCGACAACATGCCGCCCTGGGGCCTGCCCGGCAACGCGACACAGTCGGGCATCAAGACCAAATCGAGCAAGGGCGGCGCCTTCGGCCCGGGCCTGAAGAATGGCGCCGGCGACGCGAACGCGCTGCGCTTCGAAGACAAGGCCGGCGCCGAGCAGCTGTGGCTGCATGCGCAGAAGGACCAGCTCACCGAAGTGGAGAACGACGAGGACAAGTGGGTGGGCAATGATCGGCGCAAGACCATCGACCGGGACGAGACCAACGTCATCCACCGCGACCGCACCGAGACGGTGGACCGCGATGAAAAGATCACCGTGCACAACAACCGCACGGAGCGCGTGGATCACGACGAGAAGATCAGCATCGGCGACAACCGTCGCGAGGACGTGGGCATCGACGAGACGGTGAGCATCGGCAAGAACCGCACCAAGACCATCGGCAGGAACGAGAAGGACAAGATCGGCAGCAACTGGTCGATCAAGGTCGGCAAGTTCAAGACCGAGACCATCGGCATCGCCTCGATGCAGAACGTGGGCGTCGGCCGCATGGAGAACGTGGGCGTGGTCTACAACCTCAACGTGGGCGCCATCATGGCCACCATCGTGGGCAAGAACCAGAGCACCACCGTGGGCAGCGACCAGGACGTCAAGGTCGGCACCAACCAGAGCACGGTGGTGGGCACCAAGTACAGCCTCAACGTGGGAGGCGGCGGCGGGGGCGGCGGAGATGCCGGCGGCGGCGGCATGGCCAAGAACGTGACCGCGCCCTCGGGCGGTGGCGAAGGCGGCGGGGGAGCCGGCTCCAGCATCACCATGGATGCCGAAACGATTACCCTGAAGGTGGGCTCCAGCTCGCTCATCCTCCAGGCCGACGGCACCATCACCGTGAATGGCAACAGCATCCGCCTCATCGGCGCAAGCGACGTCACCACGCTTTCCGGAGGCATTCATGAAAACTGATTCCCGCATGCTCCGAAGCACCCCGCCTTCGGAAGGCCCCGCCGCCGACCCCGCCACCGCGTGGTCGCTCCAGCCCGCCCAGGTCCTGCGCCAGGATGCGGATGGAACCGTGGTCCTTCGCTGCCAGGGCCGCGAATACCGCGCGGAACTGGCCTCTCAAGTGCCCGGCGTGATCGAAGGCCAGTTCGTGCTGGCCGCGCTGGGTTCCGGGCAGGAAGCACCGGCATCGGGCGGCGGGCCCCTGCCCTCGCTGATCGTTGCCGCCTGGCCCTGCCCCGGCGCGCCGGCCACACCGCCCTGGCAGTTCGACCGGGCCACCGGCGCGCTGTCGCTCGAAGTGACCCACCTGGACGTGAGTGCGGTGAGCCGCGTGCTGCTGCGCTGCGCCGATGCGCGCATGCAGTTTTCCCAGGACGGATCGGTCGAGACCCGGGGTCACCAGATCACCTCGGCCGCCGTCGAAACCCATCGCATCGAAGGCGGCTCCATCGAGTTGAACTGACCCGGTTCGCCGCGATGCGTCGCGCCTGCGTTCGCTGCGGGATGCCCTGGCCGCCCTTTCCGGTTCCGATGGAGTTTCCGACGGTGCCGCTGCCTGCTTGCTTTTCTTCGCCTGGCCCATGATCACTCGCCTTCGCCCTTCCGCGCCCCCTCCACTGCCCGGCATGCTGGCCCGGCAGATGGGCATCGCCGTGCGCGCCTATGGGCGCCGGGCGGGGCTTCTGCGCCAGGCCCACACCGTCCGGGCCCTCAAGGCCGTCGATCAGCGGCTGGACGCGTTGATGGACGCCTGCCGCTACTACGGGCCGGCGTGCCTGAACGAAGTGGCCTGCGTGGAGGCGCAGGCGCAGACCCGCCCCGAAGAAATCGCGGGGGCGGCCTTTGTGCGCATCGCGCTCGCGGAGCGGTACGAACCCGATGCGTCCGTGCGTCTGGAGGGGATCGCCCGCCTGCTCGCGACCCAACCCGTGTCCGTTCGGGACGCGCTGTGGTTCTATGCCGCTCCGACGACCTGCGGCCACCTGCTGGCATCGGAGGACGCGCACCTGCTGGCCTGCGGCGTGGAGCTGGCGGGGCGGCTCGCCCTGCCGGAGCACATCGCCGGGGTGCACGCGGCAGCGGTGCGCGGCGCGGACCCGGATGCGTGCCTGCTGGCCTGCGCGCGCATGGGGCAGGTGCCCCCCCGGGCAGAAGAACAATGGAAAGCCGTGCTGCAGGGTCAGGACCTCGCCCGGCAGATCACCGCGCTGCAGGCGCTGGGCACGATGGGCGGCCACCGGCTGCAGCCGGAGCTGCGCCACTACATCGACCGCATCACCGCCGCAGACGGCCCCACCGAGCAATCGCACCCCGTGGGCTGGGCCGCCGCGGCCGACGCAGCGTTGGCGCTGTGGGCCGCGCGCGAACCCGAAACGGCCCTGGGCGCCGTCCTGCAAGGGCTTCGGGTGCCCAACGACACCGCGCTGCGGGTCGCCGCCCTCGCGGGGCGCATCGAGGGGCTGCTGCCGGTGCTCGATTTCATCGAGCGGCAAGACCGGCCCGTGGAGCCCGGCGAACGCGACCTGTTGCGGCTGGTGTTCGGGCAGGTGCCGGGCGAGCTGACGAACACCCAAGGCACGGCCGGCGAGCGCCAGCGCGCCTTGCGCGCCCTCGCCTGCCAGGTGTTCGCGGCCAACGGCTGCACGGGGCTGGAGCCGGCCCACATCACCCGCTGGACGGATGCCGCGCTCAAGGACCGACTCTGGGCGCTCGATGCCATCCGCATTCGTTCGGGCGGGCCGATCACGCAGACCCATCGCCTCGCACCAGCCTTCGACGTCGGCCATGCGCTGCGAAGCTGGCTCTACGTGGAGCATGCGGCGGTGACCCACCGCCCGTTTCCGCTGTCCCACGAGGACCTTGCCGCACGGCAGATGGCCGCTGTGGAAACCGTGCAGCTCATGGACAGCCTGCAAGCCGATCCGCCCGCGCCATGACGTGCCCGGTCCTCAACCACACGCCGTTCCGCGCTCAGGTCTTTCCGCACCGGGATGCGGAGCGGCGCAGCGCGGCCCTGGTGATCGTCAAGGGCACATGGCAGCTGGCGGCCGCCCCGGGCCTGCCGCCCCGGCTCGCGGCGGCGCAGGACCAGGCCGCCATCTTTCGCGAGGGTGTGCGCCAGACACTCGGCAGCCTGCCCCTGGACGCCGCCCAGGCCGCCGCCATCGCACCCCGCGCGCATGAACTCTGGACCTGCCTGGAATCCGAGTACGTGCCGCCCAAGCCCCGCTTCGATTGCATCGTGAACGGTTGGGCGGTCGCATCGCAAGGCCGGCCCTTGCCAAGCATCGACGCCGCGGTGGACTACCTGACCGATGGCGGATCGCGGCGCCTGATCGAACTGCGCGCGTTCGCGCCACGCACCTGGCTGCCGGAACTGGGGGCCATCGGCAGGCTGCGCGCCTCTGGCGAGGCCACCGCGTCGCGCATTCCGCTGCTGCGCCCCTTCGCCTTCGGCGGGCAGGAGAAGGACCTGCAGACGGACCAGGTGCATGCCTTCGAGCCCAACCCGGAAGGCATGGGCTGGTACCGCAGCGCGGCCGCTGCCCGGGGCGCGCCGCTGCCGTGGATCGAACCGCTGGACCGGGCCATCACCGCCTGGGACGACCCCCTCGAACCCATCGCCCTCGGCCACGTGCCCCCCCACCACGTTCCACGCCGCGACCTGCAGGGCACCTTCGGCGACACCTGGCAATCGACCCGCGCGCCCGAACTGCCCGAGGACTTCGACCCGCGCCACCACAACGCCGCGCCCGATGCGCTGCAGCTGCGCGAGAGCCCCCGCCCGGGCCATGCCCTGGTCCTGCACGGCATGTCGGAAGGGGGCCGGTTGTATTTCACGTGGCCCCCGCTCGCGCTGACCGTGCAGGCGGAGACCGCCGGCGGCACCCTGCTCCCACCCCAGGAACTGCGTTGGGACACGCTGCTGGTGGACACCGCAACGCAGCGCGCCTCGCTGCTGTGGCGCGCCGTGATCGTGCCGCCCGCGCTGGAGCGGCTCGGCCTGGTCCACGTCACGGCCCACGCCCGCGCGCCACGAGCGGCCTCATCGTCTCCGGCCCTCTCCCTGAATTGAATCGTTTCGACATGTCCACCCCTTCCATGGCCCCCGCCACTTCCGTCGCGCCAGGCCTTTGGCACATCGCGCACGCCGGCGCCATCACCTCGGTCGGCACCAGTGCCTGGCAATCCGCTGCCTCATGGGTCGGTCAGCAAAAGCGGTTCCAGAAAAAGATCCACCCCAGCGTCGGCCCCCAGGCGATCACCACCGCACCGTGCCCGGAGATCACGGCCGGCCAGACGGATCTCCCCCGCCTGGCCCGGCTGCTCGGCGCGGCGCTGGCCGACATGGTGTCTTCGATGACACCGCAGAACACCAATCCCGCAGAGGCCGCACCCAGCCGCATCGCGCTGGCCCTGCCCGAGCGGCTGAGCGACCGCGATGGCGCCGAGCTTTGGCTGCAGGCCCTGGCCGAACTCGGGCGCTGGGCGGGCCCCGGGGCCAGCGCAGCGCTCGGTGCCGTGCCGTGCCACATCGCCCGCGGCGGTTCCACGGCGGGCTTTGCTGCACTGCAGGCCCTCGGAACATGCCCCCGTCCGGTCGAGCATGCACCCGGCGCAGCCGCGCTGCTGATGGCCGTGGACAGCCTTCTCGACACCACCACACTGCAGGACGCCTACGGCCGTGGTGCGTTGCTCACGGACCGGCATGGCGATGGATGCATCGCCAGCGAAGCCGCCGCCGCGCTCTGGCTGCAAGCCGCCCCGGACACGCGGGATGCCACCGGGCGCGGGCTGGTGCTGCGCCCGCCTGCGCTGGCGGCCCAGGCCACCGCGCATCGCCGCCCCCAGCAGGACCCGGAACCCGGCGCGCTGCAGGAGGTGCTGCGCTCGGCACTGGCCCACGCGGGCTGGCAAGCGGACAACGTGGGCTATACCGTCTCGGACTTCGACGGGTCCACCTGGCGCGCCATGGCAAAGATCAGCGCCCGGGCGCGGGTGGCACCAGCGTGGGACCCCATCGACTGGGAGCCCGCGACCGCGATCGGACAGGTCGGTGCGGCCACCGGCCCGGTGCACTGGGCCCTGGCCGCGCAGCGCGTGCGCCACGATGCGCGCGCGCCCAACTCCATCCTGTCGTGGGCGCTGGACGAAGGCACCGCCGCTGCCGCCGTGGCACTGGAGCGCACCCTTCCCACCGAGGCAGCTGCGCAGCGCAGCCCCAGCGCCCCTTCGGCCGACACCGGCCCGGCGGCCCCGACCTACTCGGCCCGCTTTCTCCAGAACAAGAACCAACGATTGCAAGGGAAGTAAAAACGCATGGGCACGCACATCTTCAGCGGCGGCGAGGGCGCGATCACGCAGGTGGCCAACGGCTGGACATTCGATCCGGCCACGCCCGTCAAGCTCAAGACCAGCGGCAAGCAGGGCACGGCCTGGCACAGCAACAACAGCAAGGCCATCCTCATCCCGCTGGGCACCATCAAGGAACACGGCACCGACATGTCCAACCGCTACGGCGCGATGGACCAGGGCAAGCACGATCCTTCCAGCACCATCGTGGGCTGGTTCACCAACGTCCGTGACCATGTGAACCAGCATGTCACCTACGTCAAATCCGTGGTGCACGAGGCCGGCGAGATGGTCGTCAATGGCGTGACCACCCTCACCAATGCCATCCTGGTCCGGCTCTCGCCCGAGACCCAGAAGATGATCGACAACGCCGGCAAGGTGATGGGTGGCATGGAGGCCCGGCACTTCGGCCAGGCAGCACAGGAGGAGGTGGACGCCATCCTCGAGATGCTCAAGGACCCATCCACCTACGTGGGCCTGGGCGTGTCGATCGCGGCCACGGCCGTGCAGGGCGTTCCCATCGTCGGCCAGATCGCCGGCGGCGCCGTGATGGCCGACCGTGTGGTCGGCACGGGCCAGGCGGCCGTGCAGGCGGCCGAGGAGATCCGTTCCATCACCGAGACCTGGGGCTCGGAGATGACCCCCGAGCAACTGGAGGCCGCCCGCGTGCGCCTGGCCAAGTGGCTGCTGGGCAGCGGTGCGGCCCTGCTGGCCGCGATCGCGGGCAAGCGCTTCAAGCGCAAGACGCAGACCGAGGGCAAGAACGACACGCACCCCACCAAGGAGCACAGCGACAGCCAGCACCCCAATGGCAAGGGCCCATGCGAGTCGTGCACCATCGGCGGGCCGGTCATCCTGTCCAGCGGCCAGAAGCTCATGGACGAGACCGACTTCACCCTGCCCGGCCCCATTCCCCTGGTCTGGCGCCGCCGCTACCGATCAGGCCTGGCCGAGGACGGCCCCTGGGGCCGCGGCTGGAGCCACCCGATGGCACAGGAACTGCGGCTCTCCGCCGACGGCATGGTGCTGCTCGACGAAGCGGGCCGCCATGTGCCGTTGCCCCACGTCGCCCTGGGCGGCGAGTGGTTCGACCCGTATGAGAAGTTCACCGTGCGCCACCCGGAAGAGGGCCTGTGGGTCATCGCGCACAAGGGCGGACTGGAGCACCACTACCGCCAGCACGCCCCCGAGCAGTGGCGCCTGCCCCTGGCACGCTTGCAGGATGCGAACGGCAATGCCGTGGCGCTGCACTGGGCGGCGGGCGACACCGATACCGCCACGGGCGAGGTGCTGACCTGGAGCGCGCGGCAGGCCCGCGAGCAGGCCATGGCCGATGACGGCGTGAGTGCGGCCAGTGCAGGGGCGTTCGCCGCCCCCTTCGCGCTGCCGCGCCTCGTCGGCCTGTCCGATTCGGCGGGGCGGCAGTTGCGGCTGGCCTGGACGCCGCCCACCCCTGATGCCGTGCCCACCGATCCCCTGGGTGGCGCACGCCTGGCCGCCGTCGAGCTGCTGGCGCCCGGCCAATCCGCGCCCCAGGTGTTGGCCCGCTATGCCTACGACGCGCAAGGCCAGCTCGTCGCCACGCACCACGGCGACCTGCCCTACCGCCAGTACGCCTGGCGCTCGGGCGTGCTGGTCGGCTACCGCAAGGCCAGCGGCCACCGCTACTTCGCCCAGTACGACGCGGAAGGCCCGCAAGGCCGCGTGCTGCGCTCATGGTGCGCCGATGCGCCCATCCCCGGCCAGGACGATGACCGCTTCACCTACCTGCCGCACGAGCGCATCACCCGCCACACCGATGGCCTGGGCCGCGTGACGGCCTACCACTGGGATGCGCGCTTCAACATAGTGGCCACCGTCACTGCCGAGGGCACGCCCGAGGAATTGAGGGAAGAGACGCCGTTCGATGCCACCGGCACGGCCAAAGGGAGCACCGATCCGCTGGGCCGACGCACCACGCTGCGCCATGACGCGCGTGGCAACCTCACGCAGATCACCAACGCCCTGGGGCAGTCCACTGCGCTGCAGTACAACGCGATGGACTTGGTGACGACGCTGCGCGATGCGATGGGCTTCGAGTGGCGGCGTGCCTACGACCGCCACGGCAATCTGGTGCAGATGACCGATCCGCTCGGGCAGATCACGGCCTACCAGTACGACGGCCTGGGGCGGCCGGTGGAGGTGACCGATGCCAAGGGCGGCAAGAAGGTGCTGCGCTGGGACGAGGCGGGCAATCTGATTGCCTACACCGACTGCTCGGGCCGCACCACGCGCTTTGCCTACGACGCGTTGGGGCAGCTGGTGCAGCGCACCGATGCGCTGGGGCAAGTGACACGCTACACCTACGACCGCGCGGGCCGGCTCGTCCATGTGGCCGAGCCCGGCACGGACAGCGCCACCGCCTTGCACCAGTACACCTGGAACGGCGAAGGCCACCTGCTGGCCTATACCGATCCGCTGGGCGCCACGACGCGCTACACCTACGACGGCGTGGGCCGGCCCCTGACCCGCATGGATGCCGCCGGGCGCACCCTGGCCTACCACTACGACCGCGCGGGCCGCCTGATCGCCCTCGATAACGAGAACCGCGCGCAGACCACCTTCCGCTACAACCTGCGCGACCAGCTCACCGACGAGATCGGATTCGACGGCCGCTGGCAGCGCTACGTGTACAACGCCGCGAGTGAATTGACCCACCTGATCGAGGCGGGCGGCAGCGAGGCCGGGCCGGGCAAGGTGACGCACTTCGAGCGCGACGCTCTGGGCCGGCTGCTGGCCAAGCGCGCCCATGGCGACGAAGGCCCGCCCGAGGAGACCACCTACCGCTACGACGCGCTGGGCCGGCTGACCCAGGCGAACAATGGCGCCGCCCACCTGGCCTTCGCCTACGACCCGGTGGGGCAGCTATTGAGCGAAACACAGACGCTCATCGGCCAGGGTGGCCCCGGTCTGCCGGCGCGGATAGGCCGCGCAGCACCGGCCGGCCGTCAGGACATGCAGCGCAGCTTGCGCCACCAGTACGACCCATTGGGCAACCGCACACAGACGCTGCTGCCCGATGGGCGCACGCTGAACTGGCTGTTCTACGGCTTCGGACACCTGCACCAGATCAACATCGCCCAGCCCTGGCAGGAAGGCGCGCACGAGGTCATCGCCGACATGGAGCGCGACGCTCTGCACCGCGAGGTCGAGCGCAGCCAGGGGGCCGCATCCAGCCAGTACGAGTACGACCCGGCCGGGCGGCTGGTCCACCACCGCGCCGGATATCGCACCAGCGGCAACATCGCTACGCAGCCCGTACTGGAGCGGGCCTACGCTTACGACCTCTCGGGCCAACTGGTGGCCCGGGGCGACACCCTGCGAGGCCGCCAGAACTTCCGCTACGACCCCACGGGCCGCATCCTGGCCGCCCTGCCCGGGGCTGGCAGCCACCAGCCGCGCGAACTGTTCGCCTTCGATCCGGCGGGCAATCTGCTGGATGGCGACGAGGCGCAGGTCGGGCGGCAACACAGCAGCGAAGCCAGGGCCGGCCTGGGCGTGGTGGGTGATAACCGCCTGCGCTTCTACCAGGACCTGCACTTCGAGTACGACGTGCACGGCAATGTGACGAAGCGCACGCGGGGCAATCAGAAAGCGGGGCACCATGAGGTGGTCCAGCTGCGCTGGAATGCCGATCACCAACTGGTCGAGGCCAGCACCACGCGCCATGGGGTCACGCAAACCACGCGCTATGCCTATGACGCGCTGGGACGGCGCGTGTCCAAGGCGGACTCGTTCGGCGCCACGCACTTCCTGTGGGATGGCGATCTGATGGTGCACAGCCAGCGTGGGGGCAAGGACGCGCTGTTCGTGTACGAGCCAACGAGCTTTGTGCCGCTGGCCAGCATCCAAGGCACAGAGGAAGACCGGCACACCTACTGGTACCAGTGCGACCAGATCGGGGCGCCGCTGGAACTGACGGATGCCCAAGGCAGTATCGCCTGGGCGGCGGATTACAAGGTGTGGGGAGAAGCTACATTGCGGACCATCGCGAGGACGGGGACGGATGACCGCCTTATCCAGCGTCGAATGGGGCATGGGCCAGGAACTGACCACAGCAACGGTGCTAGCAGCAGTTCATCCGTCCCGCCGCCCATTGAGCAACCCTTCCGTTTCCAAGGCCAGCAGTTCGATGAGGAAACCGGTCTGCATTACAACCGATTCCGATACTACGATGCGGCTGTGGGGAGGTTTGTTAGCCAAGATCCGATTGGATTAATGGGAGGAACAAATGCTTCGATATATGCGCCAAATTCTATTAATTGGGTTGATCAATTGGGACTGCGCTCGAAAAGAGATCGACGCAAGTGCCCTTGCGAAGACAAGAGAACATGCGATGAAATTTATAAAGATGCATTAAGCACTTCAATCGGAAGAAAAGAAACACAGGGATCAAGAGGGGTGCTGGAGAGAGTGGAGCATTTGCAGGAAGACAAACTCGATCTATTCCGAAGAGCTAAATCTGAAAGCTTTAAAGGGAAAGGGGGATCACTTGATGGCGTTGGCACTTGGGATGGACACTTGAATGCCGCAAACGAAGTTTTAGAAAATCTTAAATATGATATCGAGGCTTATGACACCAAAGGATGCGGATCAAACCATAAAAAGCTACCTCAAGCCACTAGAGATGCCTCAAGAATAAATATCCCAACCGTACCCGGAAGATAACATGCCAGAAAGCATCATTGATTTGGGAATTTTACTCAGCCTTAAATGCTCTATTGACGCCCTACTTCCAAACATCGAAGAAATAGAGAAAAACAATATCAATGAAAAAGCAAGGGGGATCCTAAAATCTCATAAAAAAACCCCCCAGGAAATTTTAAAAGCCCCTTCGAATCAAAAAACTCTCGAAAGAAAAATTAGTGCAGAAGTTTTTCAAAATCTTAATCAAACCACCCTAAAAAGCCTAAGAAGATATATAAACAGGCTTGATAAGGGATTTTCACATTCAATACAAAAAATACCCCAAATTGAATTAATAAAAAAACATATAGAATGCATACAAAATCTATCGGGGAACATTTCCTACGATGATGAGATAATAGAAATTATATACAGGATCGAAGAAAAAAATATGGAAAACTCTTTTTCCATTTATGAAGGCATCACAGGAAGCGCAAACGAGCCCACAGATCAATGGGATGAAGAGATAGTATCAATCTTCGACGAAGAGTACGATCACCCATATATAGAAACATTAGCAATGAAACTTAAACCAGCATGCAATGAAGTTAATATTTTGTATGACTGGAAAAGATTTTTACAGCCCATAGATTACGAGAAATTAAGAGATTTATTTTTAAAATCCATATCAGTCAAAAATATTGAAGATATTATTCTTCCATATTAATCTTGGCTGATGCAGTTCGAAGCAAAATAATATTAAGAGCGGCTTCAAAAGTGAAGTCAAAGCTAGAAGTAGTCACTACTCGTTCGGGTCGCCTCCTTCAACCTGCGGCCAAAATTCAAGGCTTTGCAGATGCAGTGAGTTGCACCCTGCAAATTGGGAAAGCCACCCGCTTGACGTCTAAGCGCTTGCCTATCCAACAGCCATTTGCTATGTATTCAATAGCGACCGAGCCAATCAGAACTACGGCATCGAGCACCTTTCATCCTCTTCCTGAACTGATGTGATTTCACCGATCCATCACCGCTGCCAAGTGATGGTATCGAAGGCATGTTCCATCAAGGCAAGTGCCGAAGACACCTTCAATCGCCTTTGGTCGAAGCTGATTCGGAGTGCGGCAGCAGGCATGGGGAGTAATAAGGCCAGTGCAGAAGCGTTCTCTTATCCCCCTTCGCGCTGCCACGCCCCGTCGGCCTTTCCGGTTAGGCAGCAGATGAGGCTGACTTGGCCCTCGCCAGAGCCGCGCACCGCCCGCCGATGACTCCCTGCGTGGCACGCGCCTGTCCATGGTGGAGTTGCAAGTCCAGCCATATCGGCTGCCAGTTGCTAGAGTCTTACAACCTGATTACCCAAATCCAGGACACTATCAACATGGAGCACCGAGCACTGCAGAAGTAGTACAAAGGAAACGGCGAAAATTTCACCTTGCGCTGGGAATTATATAAAAACTGTCCGATAGAAAGATGGTAGGCATCGGTTTGCAATTGATGAAATTTAAATAATTCTTTAGTCTAGAAATAAAAATGACGTCGTAGTTCATTGGACAGGAGAAAAATCCCGAGCAAACGTTTCCAAAGGGATTTCAAAACATTTGAAAAGCGACCACCAATTGCACCAAAAAAGGGGTAAAACTTGATTAATGAATATATTATCACTACACCACCATTTTGGACAAGCTTCAGCACGGATATTTCAAAAAATGGCGAGCATATCTTTATTGAAAATTTTCACTTCAAAATCGAAGGGGTGACATTATCCGATCCAACCCAAACAGCTATTTTAGGAACATATATTCTTGATTTGCAAAAAGAAAAAGCAGAAAAATCCCTACAAGAGATAACAGAAAACTCAGAATATTTTAAACATGCATTTAACGCGACATTCACCCCAAGCTCCACTCGTGAAGAAAAAATTCTTCAATTGCTAGAGAAGAAATATTCAAACCACAAGATCCTAAATGGCCCGGAATTCTTTTCTGGCTACTATGGATATCTAATAAAACTTAGGGATGAAGACATCTTCATTGGTGGATGCAAAGAATCCTTTACCACATCAATTTCCATCACGGTCAAAACACCCAAAGACAGCTATAACAAGCACACTCAAAAAATACTTGAATGCCTAATATCAACAATTAAAACAAAACAACATGAAGATTTCTTAATATTCAAAAAATCTTACGGACATTTAGACTTTTTACCGTCTAAATCGATCAACAAAATATCAGAGAAGGCCATTTTGCTTATTATAAAATTTTTTCACGAAAACAATCTTACAGTCAAATCACCAACAGACAAAAATTATTCAAACAAATTGAAATATTCTGATCTAAACGAATTGGGATGGGAAGCAAGCAAATTTACAGAAAAAAAAATGGCTGCATACAAAAACAGCTAAAAGTGGCAATCCAGATTTCAACGCGTTGAAGAAAGAGATCGACACTCTTAAAAAGAGGCTGGAAATTAACTGAGATTTCAAGTACTCGGCTACAGGAACAGCGGTGCGGCACACGGCCTGCTACTTGGCGCTGCGCGTCGTGCCGCCCGGCGGCAGCCTCAAGGTGTTCAGCCCAAAGATCCAGGCACTCCAGCCTGGCCAGCAGATCACCCTGTCAGTTCAAACAGGGTTCCTGCTGTCGCAAGCCGAATACGAGGCGATTGCGGACCGCTCCAACACGGTCCAGGAGACCAACGAGGCCAACAACCGCAACAAGGGCCAGTTCGGCGGAAAGCCCTGAGGCAAAGGAGTGAGTCTGGCCCGCCGGATGGACGACAGCAGGCCCAGCCGGACTGCATCACGGTGGCAGCCGGCTCCGTGTGCAGTGCGTGCAGGCATCCATTGGCAGTGGTGCCACCCGCGTCGGCGGATGGCACCGCAAGAGGCACCTGCACAGGTGCTTCACAGCCCAACCATTTAGCATTTGGCTGGAGCAGCTATCGGTGTCATGGTCAAGGCCAGGACTCCGCCCCGCGCCGGTCGGCGTGGCGCGGATCGCCCCATCAAGTGAAGTTCAACGACCGAACATTCGCGCTCGTTCTCACATCGTGGCGCACGCCCATCATTCCGTTCACGCCCCTCACGTCGCTGGCCGACTGTTCGTTGGCATTGATCAGGAAGCGCGCTTCCCGGTAGCCGGGGTCTTTGTGGATCGTGTCGATGTCGCGCTTCGCTTGTTTGGCACCTTCCTTGTCGCCCAATTTTTCGGACAGTTCGCGGTCCGCTTCCAGCAGGTTGCTGGCATCCACATGGCTGGGGCCCCATTCCCAGTACAGCTGCGAGGTGCCCGTCATATCGCGGTGTTGGCGCAAGTGGCCGGCGAATTCGCCCAGGATTTTCTTTTCGGTCTGCACGGCCTGGTCGCGGTCGGCGCTGTGCCGGGCGGGAAAGAACTTCTTGGCTTTGTCTTCCGCAAAGTTTTCGAGGTCGGCCGCCAGGTTCTGCACGAAGTCCTTGCTGGTGACCAGGGTCTGGGTGGCAAAGCTCGTGGGCAGTTCCTTTTCGTCGTACAGGATGCGGGTCGTGGTGCGCGTTTCGCCGTCCCTGAAGAAATCGGTGGACATCGATCCGATATTGGCAACCGCCAGCGATGTCATGCTGGTCACGGCGTCGGCCGCGACTTCGCCCGGGGCGGGTGTCGGGGCGGTGGCGCCTTCGATCAATCCGCTCAATGCGGCCAGAGCCCCGGTGGCGCTGGCTTTGAACGCTTTCGATTCGGACTCACGGATGACCTTGAGCGTGCCGGAGGTGTCTTTGTATTCGAGCGTCCCCAGGCGCGTTTCGCCGGCCACGCCGGCTTGCGGCAGCCCCACCCGCAGGCTGCCGATGGTGGCACCCGCGCCGGCCGACGAGCTTCCCGTAAAGCGATGGTCTTTCTGCCGGACCTCGAAGGCACCGATGGAAATGGCATCGCCGAACTCCTGGTAGGCGCGCTTGACGAGAGAGGTTTTGTCTTCCGGGTTGCCGGGCTCGTGGTAGGGCCCCGCCTTGTCAGGCACACCGATCAGCAATTTGATGAGCCGCGCTTTTTGCTGGGCCAGGTCTCGGTCGCCGCCCACGCCGCCCGTCTTGTGGCGCGGAAATCCGAACACGGCGCCTTCTTGCTCCAGCAGCTCGAAGCTGTGGCCCACGTCACCGCCGATGGAGGCCGAAAAAGAGGCGGCCTCTTCCTGGCCGAGACGGAAGCCGAACGAGGCACCCGCTCCTTCCTGATTGCGGCGGACGGTCGATACGCTCATGCGCAATGAACTGCGGTCCGTGGACACGCCGGACTCGAAGGAAACGATGCGCGTGCGCCCGCCCCCTAAGTCCGCGCGAACCGACATGGTGGCGCCGGACAGGACGCCCGAGATGACTTCGCTCACGTTGCGGGTGGTGCCCTGCGTGTTGCCGGCATTGGCCAGCGAAAAGCCCGAGCCCAGTTCTTCGCCACGGATCATGGAGGCGAGGATTTCTGCGGTTTCAGCGCGGTTTTTGCCTTTGATGGGCGTATTGGCCGGAACGCGGACGTCTTTGTTCACCAGCCGGTCGAACGCGGTCGAGAACGACTTCCAGTCCGGCTGTCCGTCCTCGCGGTTGAAAGTCCGCATTTCCTGCACCGACTTGGCGTCGGTGGGGCCTCCTGCATCGCCGGCCCAGGCGAGCAGCCGGGCGGGCGTCAGCGGAACGTTCTGCTCGGCCAGGGCTGCCGTCAGCAGTTCCTGCACCTGATCGGCGACCGCCACCTCCTGCGAAGCAGACTCGGGCAACTGGATGGCGGCGAGCACGGCCGTGCGCACCTGCGCAATCGCGCTCTCGGAAAGGTTGTCGCCCCGCGCAAGGCGCGGCAGCAGCAGCGCTTCCGTCTTGGCACGCTGAAGGATCTCAGATCGCACCATGTTGCGCAGCAGCGTGCCACCGGCGCCAGCGTCGTCCAGCAGCGCCTGGCCATCCACCGCGTTTTGCGCGGTGGGTAAGCCCGCGTCTCCCGCACCGCCGCGGGCTTTAAGGGTGGACTCCAGCACGTCCACCATGTCTTTCATGGCGCGGCCTTCGTGAATGCCGCCGATGTGCGACAGCTCGAATCCCATGTTCTGGCCGCGCGAGGACACGATGGCGTCGTACCCGTAGAACGGGCTTTTGCCGTGGTGCAGCGTGCCGTAGCGCAGCGTGTCTGCAATGCGCTGAAAGCCGGTGCGCGATGCCATGGCACGGTTCAAATGCATGCCCATGGTTTTGGAGGCCCGGGATTCGACCTTCTGGAATTCGCTCTTGGTGCCGTCGGGATTGCGGGGCTTGTCGGTCAACATACCACCACGGACCATCTGCACCGCGTGACGGCATCCATGGACTTCCTGGATGGCGGGGTCGAGTTCGTCGCGCACGGCCAGCAGCGCTTTTTCGGCCAGAGTGAGCGAGGAGCCATTGGCAATCGGGGCACCCGCGCGGCCTGGCCAGCCATTCGGCGTGGCCCGAACGGCGTCGCCCAGTTTGCCGTGGGCAAACATGCTGCTCGGGTCCAAGGCCGGTGCGTTTCTGCCAGCGGCGCGTGCCACCTCGGCCGCAGCGCGCAGGTAAGCGAGCATCGGGCCGCGTTGCGCATCCGTCAGGGCGGGTGCGCCCTCGGCGACGCCATCGGGCTTGGCGGTGACCTTGATCAGCAAGTCCATCCCCTTGCCACCTTTGAGGCCTTCGATTTTCGCCGCGAAGTTCCAGGCCAGTTGCACATCGGCCGTGATTTCCTCGGCGGGGCGCGGCGTGAGCAGGTCGCCCACCAGCCGGACCTGGGGCAACGCTTGCAGAATGCGTTGGGCCTGCGCCGGGTCTTTCTCGTTGTGGAGAGCCAGCGCCTTGATCAAGACGTTGGTCTCTTCTGGCGACATTCCGGCGGCCTCTTTCAACTGCATGACGCTTGCCAGCAAGGCCGCTTTCTGTTCCGGCGGACCGTTGAATTGGCTCGTGATGAGCCCATTGATCGTCGATTCCTTTTTCAGCCTCTGAAGCGCAGCGCCTTCCTGGGGCATCGTGCGGCCCACGCGCGGGGCGGCATTCTGCAGTGTCTTGGGCACCTTGGGCGGCTCGACGCCGTCCTGCCCGAGGAAGCTGCCCATCTTGGGCTTGGCCGACGACACCTTGCTCTGGAAAGGGTTCCAGACAGGCGATACCGTCGTGCTGGAGAAGCCGAAGCCGTGCTTGAACGCACCTTCCTTGAGGCCCTCGGTGACCTTCTTGAGCTTGGACAGCCCACTCTGGCGCCGCATGTCCTGGTCCGGCGTGGCTTGGACGACAGGCTCTTCGTTGGCGGAAGCCACGACGGAGTTCTGGCCGTCATGCACGCTGTTGCCGTCACCACCGCCACCGCCACCAGTGCCTCCTCCAGGCGGCACCACCGTACCCATGGTCGGATCGACAAACTGAAGGGATGAATCCTCATCGACGACTTCGATTTCATCATCGCCGCTGGTGAAAATGCGTTTGGGGTCGGTCTCGACCTTCGAATCAGGTCCCCCTCCGTCAGAGGATTTTTTTTGTTTCCGTCTCTTCCTTGCCAAGCCCGTCGGAGAGGACATCGTTCTCTGCACCCGCCTTTTTTGGCAGGGGCTGCTTGCCCTTTGGATCGGTTTTTGAGCCTCCCGACGTTGTCGCGTCTCCCTGAAGATCCGATGCGCCCTTCGTGGGGTCTGAGGCTTCGTTTTCTTTCAATGCAAAAAGCTCTACCAACGAAGGGTTGCGATTCCTGCCGGAGTTGGAGGTCCCCCCGCTGAACCCGCTTTCGCCGGCATTGCGAGAGGATTTGGGGATTGGTGGTGCCTCCGATTTTGCGGAAGGTTTCGGCGTTGGCGATGCCTCTGTCTTCGACGACTTGATGCCTACCGCCTTTTTCAGATTGCTGGCGATCTTCGCCTTGATCGATTTATGCTTTTTTTCCTGGCCCGGCAGTCTTGCATCGTTGGGTTCTCCCGATGCGTTGCTCCCCGACTGGCTTTCCCTGCGCGACAACGGCATTCCACCGGAGTCCAGGCGCTTGCTGGATCTGCGAGGCTCTCGGGTCTCCTGGGGTTCTCGCGGGTGTTGGCCCGCATCAACGTCCGAGGGCCGCACGCCGCATAAGTTGGGAAATCGCATCGCATCGCTCCAAAAAATCTTTGGCCGGGTGGTGCGTGCACGGCACCCACCACCCTCGGCCGTTTCCTACAAAACCATCAAACGGTGGCCGCTGCGGCCTTCAGGTCCTTCAGCGTCTGGGCCGTGACGGGGTCGCCACCGTTGTTGGTGACGTGGGTGTCCATGAACTCCTTGGTCAGGACGTTCTGCTCGAAGTCGCGCACCTGCTTGCGCGATGCCACGAACACGCGGTCGTAGGTGCCGTTGAGCACGTCGTGCTTGGCTTTAGCGCTCATGCCCTGGAACAGGCCTTCGTCGTACATCTTCTTGGTGGCTTCCCAGGTGCCGGTTTCCTTGGGCGCCAGCGTGTCGGAGCCGAAGCAGATGCGCTCGCTGTGCTTCTCGATGAAGCCGCGCCAGGCGGTGAGCGACTGGTCGTCCTTGCCGATCTGCTTGGCCACTTCGCTCCACGAGATGTCCAGGTTCAGGTTGGGGCAGTCCGCCAGCAGCTTCTCCAGCGCGTCCAGATGGCCCTCGCCCTGCTGCACGAAACGGCCCAGGCCGCCGCCGTGCGCCCAGACGATCTTGGTGTCCTGCACCCGCGGATCGCTGAACATCTTGCGCAGGCCTTCCAGGTTGGCCGGCAGGCGCGCTTCGGAGGCCTTGCCCTTGCCCTTGCTGTTGAAATCTTCGATCTGATCGTGCAGGTTGTCGATGTCGCAGTGCAGCACCACGGGCGTGCCGATGACCCCGGCCACTTCCATCAGCTTCGTGAGCGGCTCCATGCGCGGAGTCTGGGTGCTGGCCTGCAACCGGCCACCCGCGAACATGTCTTCCACCAGTTCCTTGTGAACCGTGATTTCACCGATGCCGGTGAAGGTGCCCTTGGTCTTGTACAGCTCGTGCAGCAGGCGGTCGCTCACGCGCGGGTCGCCCAGGTGCAGGCCGGTGATCATGGGGTCCAGGCGGCTGCGCTGCGCCTCGCTCATGCCGGAATTCTTGATGGCCGTGGCCAGATCGGTGTTGACGGCCGTGTCCACGTACAGGATGGACGCATCGACGATCTCCTTGATCAGGCCCGGGTCCTTGCGGAAGTCGTCGATGTCCAGCTTGGGACGGCTGGCCAGTTCTTCGCTCGTGCGGCCGGCGAGCACGCGGTCTTCGATCTTCTTGGGCACGTAATAGAACTCGAGCGGGCCGCAATGGTGCGCGTGTTCGCCGCCGCCGATCTGTTCGGAGATTTCGTGGGGGTTGAGGGCCGTGGTCGCGCCATCGTCACCCGGCAGCTTGGCTTGCAGCAGCGAGGTGGGAATGGGCATCAACGTGGTGTTGCGCACGCCGATCTCGTCCATCATCTTCAGCAACTGCTCGGGGTTCAAGCCGCGCTGCACGTAGTTGGTGGGGTGCATGTGGCTATCGCTGTGCGCATCCAGCCCGCTCGACATGACGAAGCCCGGCACATCGAAGTGGTTGCCGGCCTCGATCGGCTGGCCATCAACGGAGTTTTTTGGAATATATGTGACGCCCCCGTTGGAGAGCCGCTTGCCTACGAGCGCGTCGGGGCGCACGCTGCCGTCGCTGAAACGCTTTGGCGGGATGACCACCATGCTGCTGCTGCGGGGCGCGGTAGACGCTGATTTGCCAGAGCCGGTGAACGCGGAACGCAAGCCATCCAGCACGGAACTGCCGCTGAACTTGGACGACTTTTGCGTGGACGAACCCGCACCATCGTTTTTGGATTCGGACGGCTTGAGCAGCGGCGTGGTCACGGAAGCGGAAGACGAAGGCGATTTGACAGTGGTCATATAGATCTTTCAGTGGTTAATAAATAATCTGTTGGACTTATTAATTCTTAACCTCTGCTGCTTTTGCCTTGCCCAGCACCCGAAAGAAGCGACGGCGAAGCGAACATTTGCCTTGCCAGGCGGAACTCCTGACGCATTAATCGTATATATGCCAGACCAAAGAAAATGCCGCTATCTGGCCGACCAGATAACGGCATTTCTAGCATCTCTCAATATGCGAGGCCATTCGAAAATGGCGAGAGAAAAGGCACTTAGCGAAGAAATTCCAAGCTACTTGTCCGCTTCGAATTCATCATTTTCGGACACCATCGGGATATAGGCGCGCACCCATTCCTTATCGTTCGACACGATTTTCCAGCTGTGGCCTTCGCCCTGGGTGTCCTCGGCCAGCAAGACCGTGCCGGGAGCCAGGCGGAAGGTGGAGCCATCGCTCACGCGAAACTCCAGCACGCCCTGCAGCGGCACCACGTATTGCCGGCGGGGCGCCGGGTGGGTGTTTTGCTCCCACGGCTCCACCGAGTTGCTCAGCCAGAACTGCTGGGTGGGGATCTTGTGCAACGCCGGCACCGTGCCGCGGACGAAGGCGGCGTGGTGGTCCGGGGTGGAGTACAGCTTGATGGCGGGAATGCGCGCCGCCTCCTCGCCCGCCCAAGCGCCGGCACCGGTGACGGCGCCTGCCATCACCGCCATGGCCAGGGCCTTGCGGGCGGCCGGCATGCATCGTTTCATCAGAGGTCTCATAAAACCTGTTTCATCCTTGTTCGTTCGAAAAAACCAACGGCACGCGCCCCCGCTTTGCGTGGCAAGTGCTGCGGGTGCGCAGCCACGAAAAAGGGCCGGTCCCGCGCAGCGGTGTGCACGCGGGGCCCGGCCCTGGCCGCCCACGGCCCGAAGGCCATGGGGGAACGGTTTACTGCTTGACGGCTTCGATCTGCGCCACGATGCGCACGTTCTTGGGGAAGCCGTACTGCACGCCGTAGTCGGCGCCGAACTGGGTGCGGTCGATGGTGGTCTCGAAGTCGCCGCCGCACACTTCACGCTTGAGCATGGGGCTTTGGTAGCAGGCGAACTGGTTGGCCTTGAAGGTCACGGGCTGGGTCTTGCCCTTGATGGTCAGGTCGCCGGACACAGACACCAGCTTGTCGCCGTCGAACGTGAACTTGTCGCCCACGAACTTGGCCGTGGGGTGCTTGGCGGCGTCGAAGATGTCGGCGCTTTGCAGGTGCTTGTCGAACGGTGCCACGCCCGTGTTGATCGAGGTGATGTCGATCGTCAGTTCCACCTTGCCGGTCTTGGCGGCCTTGTCCAGCTGCACGGTGCCTTCCTTCTTGTCGAAGCGGCCGCGGTTCACGCTGGCGCCGAAGTGGCTGATCTCGAACGTGGCGAAGGTGTGGGTCGGGTCCACGGCATACGTGGCGGTCTGGGCCTGCACGGCGCCGGCGGCCAGGGTTGCAGCCACGGCGGCGAGGGCGAAGAGGGATTTGCGCATGTCGATATCTCCGGGTTGAAAAAACAGAAACGGGAACAAGAAACCAGAAACGGGGTTCAGCGGGCGAGCGCCGAGGCTCAGAGCTTGCCCACGCCGGTCAGCGCGAGCTTGAACTTGACCTGCACGTCGTCGGCCACCATGGACGTATCGGCCCACTCGTTCTCGCCGATCTTGAAGGCCAGGCGCTTGATGGCGAAGGCACCGGTGGCCGTGGTGGTCGCGCCGCTCTGGGCCAGCGTGACGGGCACGGTGACGTCCTGCGTGGCGCCCTTGATGCTGAGCTTGCCGGCCACTTCGTATTTACCAGCGCCAACGGCCTTGATGGTGGTGGACTGGAACGTGGCCTGCGGGAACTTGGGCACGTTGAACCACGTGGCCTTGGGCAGTTCGGCGTCGGACTCCTTGACGCCCAGGGTGGCGCTGCCGGTATCGACGGTGAAGGCGATCTTGCTGGTGGCCAGCTTGGCCGGATCGAACGCGACCTGGGCATCAAACTTTTTGAACTTGCCTTCCACCGGCACGCCCATCTGCTTGCTCACGAAGGTGATCTCGCTTTGCTCGGGCACGAGCTTTTGCTGGGCGAATGCCGGTGCGGCCGCCAGCAGCGTGGTGGATGCCAGCGCGAGGCCAGCCAGCGTCATCGAATATTTCATGGACAGGACTCCGTCAGTCAACAACAAACCAAACATTCAGGAAGAACCGGCCGCGAGGCCGGGCACCCCGGCGCCTGCACGGCCAGCGAAACGATCGATCAGCCCCGGCCCGGCAGCATGCGCGACAGCAGCCCGTCGCGGTCGATGACCTGGTGCTTGACCACGGCCGCCACGTGCAGCACGACCAGCGCCGCCAGGGCATAGGCGGTGATTTCATGCCAGGGCTTGATGGCCTCGGCCAGCTCGGGGCTCACGGGCACGAAGCTGGGCAGCGGCAGCACGCCGAGGAACACGATGGGAAAGCCGGCCGCCGAGCTGTAGGCCCAGCCGACCAGCGGCACGATGAAAAAGAGCGCGTACATCAGGTGGTGCGTACCGTGGTGCGCGATGTGCTGCCAGCGGGGCATGGCCGCCTGCACGGCCGGCGGCAGCGCGGGGGGGCGGTGCGTGAGGCGCCAGATCAGCCGCAGGGTGGACAGCGCCAGGATCGTCACGCCGGCCCACTTGTGCCAGTTGTAGAGCTTCAGGCGCTGGGGCGAGAAAGGCAGGCCCGTCATGTACCACCCCACCGCGAAGATGCCGATGAGCGCCAGACCGAGGATCCAGTGCAGCGCGATGGCCGTGGCACCGTAGCGGGACGATCGTGGCAGAGGAGGCGTCATGGAGGGTGGTCTGGGTTTCGTGGGGTGGAATGCTGCGATGCAACACTCAGGCATGGCGCAGTGTAGATAGCCTTTTGTGCGCCAAGTTTCAATGGAATTGACGCAATGGTTCAAAAAAATGTGAATGCTCAACCCGGCTGGGCGACAGCGATGAAGGCGCCCACAGGGAGCGGCGAGCACAGCACGGGCTTGCGGCCCAGCCCGAAGACTACCCGCCCCATCGGGATCGGCCAAGCCCTCGACGAGGGCCTGCGTGAAGGCCCTGGCCTGCGTGCCTTGGTCGGGCAAGCGGAAAAGAGCGAGAACCGCGAACGCAGCGCGGATCCCTCGGCAAAAAAAAGGCCGCCGGCGCCGGGGCCTCCAGCGCGGGCAACGATCCAAGCACGGGCCTTCCGGCGACGGATCGCGGGAAGGCCGTGTCGGGTGTCTGGCCCCAAGGCCACTCCCAGTCTGTGAGCGCCCCCGGTCTTCAGTCCTGGATGCGCGCGATGGCTGTGCCGGCCGCGTGGTAGCTGCCGGCCGCCGCGCTCAGCGCGATCGTGCCCGCGCGGTGCGCGGTGACCTGCATTTCCATCTTCATGGCTTCCATCACGGCGATCACGTCGCCCTTGGCCACGGTGTCGCCTTCGGCCACTTTCCAGGTCTGCAGCGTGCCGGCGATGGGGGCGCCGACGGCATTGGGGTCCTGTTCCGCCTTGTCGCCGCCGCCCGCGCCCGGTGCAGCCGGGGCGCCGCCCGGCACGGACTGCAGGCCGCGCAGCAGCTCGGGCGGCAGGCCCAGGGAGACACGGCGTCCGTCGATCTCCATCGCGGTGCGGATCAGGGTGGTGTCGGCCACGGGCTCGGCGCGCAGGGCGGCGGCCAGGTCGGGAGCGAAGTCGGTCTCGATCCAGCGAGTGTGGACCTTGAAGCCGTCGCCGCCCACGAAATCCGGGTGGCCGATGACCGCGCGGTGGAACGGCAGCACCGAGGCCACGCCTTCGATCTTGAACTCGCGCAGCGCGCGCTGTGCGCGGGCGATCGCCTGCTCGCGCGTGGCGCCCGAGACGATGAGCTTGGCCATCAGCGAATCGAACGTGCCCGGCACCGTGGAGCCGGACTGCACGCCGCTGTCCACCCGCACGCCAGGGCCGGACGGTGCGGAGAACGCAACGACCGGGCCGGGCGTGGGCAGGAAGCCCCGGCCCACGTCTTCGGCGTTGATGCGGAACTCGATGGAATGGCCCAGCGGGCGCGGCGTTTCGGTGACGGCCAGGGGGTGGCCGTCGGCGATGCGCAACTGCTCCACCACCAGGTCGATGCCCGTCGTCTGCTCGGTCACGGGGTGCTCCACCTGCAGGCGCGTGTTCACTTCGAGGAACGAGATGGCGCCGCTGCCGCTGAGCAGAAACTCCACCGTGCCCGCGCTGGCGTAGCCCGCCTCGGCGCAGATGTCGTGCGCGGCCTGGTGGATGCGCGCGCGCTGGTCGTCGGAGAGGAAGGGCGCGGGCGCCTCTTCCACCAGCTTCTGGTTGCGCCGCTGCAGCGAGCAGTCGCGCGTGCCCAGCACCAGCACATTGCCGTGGGTGTCGGCCAGCACTTGCGCCTCGATGTGGCGGGGCCGGTCGAGGAATTGCTCGACGAAACACTCGCCGCGCCCGAAGGCGGTGACGGCCTCGCGCACGGCGGAGTCGTAGAGCTCGGCCACTTCGTCCATGCGCCAGGCGACCTTCATGCCGCGGCCGCCACCGCCGAACGCGGCCTTGATGATGATGGGCAGGCCGTGCTGCTCGGCGAAGGCGATGACTTCGCTGGCGTCCTTGACGGGCTCGGAGGTGCCGGCCACCAGCGGCGCGCCGACCTTGAGCGCGATCTTGCGCGCCTCGACCTTGTCGCCCAGGCGCGCGATGGCCTCGGGCGAGGGGCCGATCCAGGTCAGGCCCGCGTCGATCACGGCCTGCGCGAACGCGGCGCTTTCCGACAGGAAGCCGTAGCCCGGGTGCAC